>CAIQMJ010000848.1 GCA_903872875.1 uncultured Variovorax sp. | reverse complement strand
GGCGTGCCTTTCTCGACGATCAGCGCCGAGATCGCCTTCTTCGGATCGTCGATGCCCGCCCACTTGCCGAACACCAGATACAGATCGGCCACGTTGCCATTGCTGATGAAGGTCTTGCCGCCCTCGATCACGATGTGGTCGCCCTCCTCCCGGAACGTGGTCTGCATGCCGGTGGCGTCCGAACCCGCGCCCGGCTCGGTGATGGCCAGCGCGCCGAGTCCGCCTTCCGCGATGCGCGGCAGCAGACGGGCCTTCTGCTCGGTGGTACCGAACTCGATCAGCGGCTTCATGCCGTGGAAGTTGGTCGCCCAGATGATGCCGGTCGACGCGCAGGCCTTCGATATCTCGCGGACGCAGGCCAGGTAGCACTGGTATGACAGAGGCGCGCCGCCGTATTCCTCGGGCACGAACATCGCGTTGAGCCCCAGCGCATTGATGTCGCGCACGTTGTCCCACGGAAAGGACCCGTCTCGGTCGTGCGCTTCGGCCCGTGGCGCGATGCGCTCCCGTGCCAGAGTGGTGACGCTGTCCAGCAGCATCCGCTCGTCGTCATTCAGGCGCAGCGAGGCGTCGAGCCGTTCGAACATGTTCATTTCTCGGTTCCGCCTCAATGCGCGACGCTCTGGGCGCCGTCGATGTAGATCGTTTCCCCGGTGAGGAAGGGGATGTCGAGCGTGTAGAGACCTGCGATCAGGCGGGCCACGTCGTCCGCGGTGCCGGGCTGGCGCGACGGGATCCGCTTGTCGAGATAGGCACGCAGCGGCCCCTGCGTCATCGCCTCGTGGTTCAGGTCGGTGTGGATGTAGCCCGGTGCCACGTCGAGCACGCGGATGCCGTCGCCGGCCCATTCCACCGCCAGGCAACGCGTCATGGCGCCCACTGCGGCCTTGGACGCGCAGTACGCGAGGTTGCGCTTGACGCCGAGCTTCTCGAAGAAGGATCCGAGGTTCACGATCAGCCCGCTCTTGCGCGCCGCGAGGTACGGATGGATGGCCTGGCAGCCGAGCAACACCGACGTCGCGTTCGTGCCCATGACCTCGTTGTAGTGGTCCAGTGAGGCGGTGGCGGATGGTGCGTCGAGATGGACGCCCGCGTTGTTCACGAGACCTGCGATCTCGTGGCCGCGCGCGGCGATCTCCGCCAGCACGGCCTGCATGGCGCCGGGCTGCGTCACGTCGCAGGCCATCGGCAGCAAACGCGCCGTCGCTTCTTCGCCAAGGCCGCTTAGGGCGGGCATCGCGCCCGAGCGCGACAGGCAGGCAACCTGGCGGCCGGCCTGCGCCAGACGCGATGCGATGGCCGCGCCAATGCCACGGCTTGCGCCGGTGACGATGATACAAGTCGAATTCATCAGCAACCTTTGAAAACGGGAGGGCGCCGCTCGACGAAGGCCTTCATGCCTTCGTCGGCATCGGCCGTGCTGTAAGCGAGCGTGGACAGGTCCGCTTCGGTGCGCAGACCCTCGTTCAAGGTGGTCTGCGACGCGCGCTGCACCGCTTCCCTGGCGAACTGGAGCGCGAGCCGGCCGAAGCCGGTGAACTCGCGTGCGAACGCCGTGGCGGCCGGCATCAGCGGCGCCTCGACGATCCGGTTGACGAGCCCGATGCGCAGTGCCTCGTCGGCCAGCACGGTTCGCCCGGTGAGGATCATCTCCATCGCCCTGGCCTCGCCCACCAGGCGCGGCAGCCGT
Source organism: uncultured Variovorax sp. (assembly GCA_903872875.1). Lineage (GTDB taxonomy): Bacteria > Pseudomonadota > Gammaproteobacteria > Burkholderiales > Burkholderiaceae_C > Variovorax. The sequence goes on along the minus strand of CAIQMJ010000848.1, from coordinate 7,892 downwards.
TGCGTGCCGCCGTAGCCCGGAATGAGCCCGAGCTTGATCTCGGGCAGACCGAAGCGGGCCTGCGGCGCGGCCAGCCGGAACGTGCAGGCCAATGCCAGTTCGCAGCCGCCGCCAAAGGCATAGCCGTTGACGACGGCAACCGACGGAATGCGCAGCCTGTCGAGCGCTGCGAACACGGACTGGCCCAGTTCGGCGCCGCGCTTCTGCTGGTCCAGCGAGCGGTTCATCAGTTCCTTGATGTCCGCGCCGGCGCAGAACGACTTCTCGCCGGCACCCGTCACCAGCAATGCGCGCGCTGCCGAAGCGTCGACCTCTTCCAGCGCCTTGCCGATGTCGCGGATCAGCGCAGAGCTCAGGGCATTCAGCGCTTCCGGTCGCTCGATGCGCAGCACCGCAAATTCTTCTTCGAAACTCAGTCGGATGGACATTCAGGACTCCTTCGCCTGCGATGCATAGCGAACCGGCTGCGGCAGCAGCCTGCCGTCACGGGCCCACTCGGCCAGTTCGCGCTTGAGCACCTTGCCGCTGGCCGTCAGCGGGAACGCGTCGGCCACCGTGTAGTACTCGGGCATGTCGAATTTCGACAGGCCCTGCGCATCGAGATGCGCAAGCATCTCGTCGGCGGACGGTGCCCGGCCGGCCGCGATGACGACCAGGCAGACCTTCTCGCCCAGGCGCTCGTCGAACACGCCGAAGGCTGCGGCCTTCGCCACGCGAGGGTGCCTGTGGGCGAGGTCTTCGATGCGCGCCGGATGGATGTTGTGGCCGCCGCGGATGATCAGGTCCTTCTTGCGGCCGACGATCTGCAGGTTGCCGTCTTCGCCCATGACGCCGAGATCGCCGCTCATGAACCAGCCGCTCGCATTGAAGGACTGCTCGGTCGCCGACTGGTTGGAAAAGTAGCCGAGCATCAACAGGCCGCCGCGGCCACCGATCTCCCCGATCTCGCCGGGCGCAGCCTCGGTGTCGGGATCGTCCTGCCGCCACAGCATGACCTCGTAGCCGGTACAGGCCTTGCCGCAGGTGGACACGATGGTCTCCGCGTCGTCGGTCGGCCGCGTGCACTGGTGCGAGCCGTTTTCCGTCATGCCATAGACGTTCTGTGGCGTGATGCCCATCTGCAGGAAGCGGCCGGCGATGTCCCGCGGTATCGGCGCGCCGGCCATGTAGAAGATCGACACCTGGCCGAGGCCGACGGTGCCGCGGCCTTCCATGGCACGCAACAGGTCCATGGCGTGCGTGGGAACGCCCATCACGTACGTGGCGCCGGTCCGTTCGATCCAGTCGATGGGTTCGACCGCCGAACGGCGATCCGTCATCACGAGCTCGCATCCCGCAACGAGACTCTGTTCGAGCGCGACCGTGGCGATGTGGTGGCTCATCGGGCTCAGCGTCAGCACGACGGAGCGGTCGTCGTGCGCCCAGTCGGACACCAGCGCCCTGCCGTTGGCCAGCAAGGTGTTGTCGCTGTGCATGACGCCCTTGGGCTTGCCCGTCGTGCCCGACGTGAAGGCGAGATAGACGACCTTGTCCGGGTCCGCATTCGGCGGCTCCAGCGCGCTCGGTGCCCCATCCTGCGGAAAAGGCCGCGTTCCAGCCGGTGGGACGACATCGGCACCCTGCGCATCGAGAGCGAAGATCGCTCTCAGGCATGGCAGGCCGACCAGCGCCGCCAGCGGATCGCGCGTCGCGGCATCCGCGCCGTAGCCGGGCTGGGCGAAGAGCACGCGGCTCTCGATGCGCTCGATGAGATCGGCAATCTCGGCGCCCGTGTAGTTCTCATGCAGCGACGGGTTGCAGACGTAGCCGTTGCGCGAGCACGCCAGGAAGACCGCCACCACTTCGACGCGGTTGGGCAGCCAGATGGACACGCGGTCGCCCTGCCGCAAGCCGACCTCGTCGAGCGCATGCGCGACGCGGTCGACCAGCCCGAGCAGCTCCGACCAGGTCAGCCGGCGTGTCGCGTCGCGCAAGGCGAACGCACCGCCGCGCTGGGCGGCATGCCTGCGCAGCAGCCCGTACATGGTGTCGGGTTGCCAGGTGCCGTTGAGATAGAAGCCGCGCGCGCTGCGCGGATCGTGCAAGGTAAGTATCTTGCCCATGGGGTGTCGAACCGAGTCCGCCGGTTCAGTGGCCGAAGGTGTCGGTGTCGGGCGAGCGCCGTTCGGCGAAGGCCTTCGACAGCTCCTTCGACTCGTCGGTCTTGAGGTAGGTACGCAACAGCAGGTCGTGCGCCATCCGCGACAGCCCACCGACGCCACCGTGCCGTGCATTGAAGGCCGCCTTGATCGACGCCAGCGCGAAGGCGCCGCGGTCGGCAATCTCCAGCGCCATCTTTCGGGTGGCTTCCTGCAACTGGCCGTCCGGCACGACCTCGTTGATCAGGCCCATCTCGCGGGCCTGGGCCGCGCTCATCTTGGGGTTGCGGAACCAGATGTCCTTGGCGCGCTTCTTTCCGACAAGGTCCTCGAGATACCAGGTCCCGTAACCGGCATCGAAGCTGCCCATCATCGGACCGACCTGGCGGAACACCGCGCTTTCCTTGGCGATGGTGACGTCGCACACCATCTGCAGCACGTTGCCCCCGCCCACCGCGAACCCGTTGACCGAGGCGACGACGGGCTTCTGCAGGCGGTCGATGCTCTCGTACATCTCCAGTGTCGGCAGGACGCCCGCGTACAGCGTGGTCTCCTCCATGCCGTTCTTGCGTCCGCCGATGCAGAAGAACTTGTCGCCCGCACCGGTGATGACGAGTACGCGGGTGCGGGTCTCGCGACGGACTTCGTTGATGCAGTCACGGATCTCGTGGCACATCTTCCCGGTAAACATGTTGCCGTCATCGGGACGGTTCAGGGTCAGGGTTCCGACGGGTCCGTCTTCGCGATAGATGATCTCTTCGTATGTCACTGCTCTTGTCTCCAGATGTGTTTTCTGGAGGTCTAAAAAGCACCTTCCATGCCACGCGCGCCGACATCAGGCCATGGGTGTGTTGAAAGGCCTTTCTCTCCCGGGCCTCGTTCTTGCGCAATGCGATGCCGAAAGGAGTCGACTAAGGAAATGGTGAATAGTCGGCGCCAAAGTGTCTTCATAGAATGCAAACGCTGCCACCGCACCGCGTAATGTGTTCGCCTCGAAGACACGAATACTCGATTGAGACAAGTCCGGTAATTGGAATATCTAATGAGAAAAGAGACGTTTGGCACGCTGGTACTCTCAGCCAAGGAGGAAGTCCTCTTTGCCAGCGGCGCTGCAATCAGCGAAGCGCTCGTGTCGGCACTCCGGGCAGAATGGCGCGGGCAGGGAACGACGCAACGCGGGCTCTTTGCGGTCGAGGTCGGCGGCAAGGGCCTTTCGGTGGTCGCCATCGCATCGAAGGAAGCGACCGTATTCCTGGTGTTCGAACGTGGCGTTCACGACGTTCTCTTCGATTTCGCCGCCACCGTCGACTGTGCCGACGACATCCTGCGGCACCTGCTCACCAACCCGTACCAGGCGCTCACGGTGGTGGACCGCAATGGATTCATCCGCTTTCTGAGTCCGATCCACGAGCGCTTCTTCGGGCTCGGTCCGGGAGAAGCGGTCGGTAAATACGTGACCGAGGTCATCGAGAACACGCGGCTGCATGAAGTCGCCCGTACCGGCAAGGCCGAGATCGGCCAATTGCAGCAGATGCGCGAGACCACACGCGTCGTCACCCGCATGCCGGTGCTGGACGCGGAAGGAAACATCGTGGCCGCCATCGGCCAGATCATGTTCAAGGGACCCGACCAACTGCAGACGCTGAGTTCCGAAGTGGCACGGCTCAAGAGCGAGGTTTCGTACTACCAGCGCGCACTGTCCGGCCAATTCGGAAAGCGCCATGGGCTCGACCGGATCATCGGCCAGAGCAAGGCCATACAGCGGCTGAAAGAGCAGATCGCGAGGATCGCGCCACTCAACGTGCCCGTGCTCCTGGTCGGCGAAAGCGGCACGGGCAAGGAACTGGTGGCACACGCGGTCCATTTGCTGAGCAATCGCCGGGACGAGTCGATGGTGACCGTGAATGCCGCAGCCATTCCGGCGACGCTGGTCGAAAGCGAACTCTTCGGCTACGAGGCCGGCGCCTTCACCGGCGCCGAACGCAAGGGCCGGCGCGGCAAGTTCGAGCAGGCCAACGAAGGTACCTTGTTCTTCGACGAAGTGGGCGACATGCCGCTCGAGATCCAGGTCAAGCTGCTGCGGGTGTTGCAGGATGGCACGTTCGAGCGCGTCGGCGGCGACAAGTCGCGGGTTTCGAACTTCCGGCTCATCTCGGCAACCAACCGCGACTTCCCCTCGATGATCGATAAGGGCGAATTCAGGCTCGACCTCTTCTATCGGCTCAGTGTCGTGACGCTGCATCTGCCGCCGCTGCGCGAGCGCCTGGAAGACATTCCGCTGCTGGCCAATCAGGCGCTCTACGACTTCGCATTGAAGAACTCGACCAAACAGAAGTCCCTGGCACCCGACGTGATTCCGTATCTCCAGCAACAGAGCTGGCCCGGCAATGTCCGGCAACTGATGCATGCGGTCGAGAGCGCCAGCATCTTTGCCGACTCGGACGTGGTCACCGTCGACGAGTTCCGGGCGCTGCTCAAGCGATCGCCGAGCGTCGAGATCGCCGGCGCCGAAGACACGCCGTCCATCACGCCGGCCTCCGCCGGTCCTCCGTCGGTACGCGACACGCTCAGCCAGGTCGAGGAGCAGCTCATCCGCAATGCGATGAAGCAGTTCGACGGGAACAAGAAGCGCATTGCGGAAGAACTCGGCATCTCGCGGTCCTATCTCTACAAGAAGCTGGCGCTGATGGGTTTCTAGTCCGGCCTGCGCAATGGGTCGCCCGACGGCGCATTGCCTTTAGTGCGTTTTCGGCAAACAGACGTGTACCCGGCGCAGTCACTGCGACAGCCAAGACCGCGCAATTTCTCCTGATTCGGATGCCATTGCCTCTGGCACGTGGATTGCATGACGTGACCTCGGTCCTGGCACACGTGGGCCACTCATGCAATCCAACAAGGTGAACTCTTGGCACTTCACGGCGCAATTGAACAGTCGATAGAGACATCCATGCCGCTGGGCGAGGACAAGCGCTACTTCGGCATCGACGTACCGTTCATGGCGTACATCGGACTGACGGCCGTCCACCTGCAAGACGGCGTATGCCAGACCGCGTTGGCATGGCAACCGCATCTGGCCAACAGCCGCGGCGATATCCATGGCGGCACCATCATGAGTGCGATGGATTTCACGCTCAGCGCTGCGGCGCGTGCCGACGATCCGCTCGGCCTCGGTGCGATCACCATCGACATGACGACCCACTTCTACAGGCCCGCGCGCACGTCGCTCATCATCGAGAGCCGCTGTACCCGGCGCGGCGGCACGATGGCCTTCTGCGACGCGGAGGCCCGCGACGAGGCCGGTGTGGTGGTGGCGGTGGCGCGAGGCGTCTTCAAGCTGGTGGCCATCGCGGAGGCGAAGCCATGAGCGGGAATGCGGAGCACGTCCCGGTACGCGTTGCGATCGTCGGCGCAGGCAGCATCGGCGTGGCCTTTGCCGTCGTGTTCAGCCGCGCCGGCTGGCAGGTGAGCCTGTACGACCCCGATGCGCAACGGCGAAGCGCCGCGCTGCAGGAACTGCGCAATTGCCTCGACGATTGCGATCGCTTCGGGCTTGCGGGCGAATCGCCGGCGCTCGTCGCGCAGCGGGTCCGGGTGACCGATTCGTTGGCCGACGCGGTCGATGGCGCTGCCCTGGTACAGGAGTGCGCGCCGGAACGGGCCGAGCTCAAGCGCGAGCTTTTCATGCAGCTCGATGCACTGGCACCTGCGCAAGCCATCCTGGCGAGCGCCAGTTCCGCCTTGCCGGTCTCGCTGTATGCGTCGGAACTGCCCGGACGCGCGCGCTGCATCGTGGCCCATCCTGGCAATCCGCCCTACCTGATTCCCGTCATCGAGATCGTTCCCGCCCCGTTCACCGACGCGTCGGCGGCCGAGCGCGCAGAGGCGCTGTATCGACAGGCCGGCCTGTCGCCGGTGCGGGTGCGCAAGGAGGTGGAAGGCTTCGTCTTCAACCGGCTTCAGGGCGCGGTTCTGCGGGAAGCGTATTGCCTGGTGCGCGACGGCATCGCGAACGTCGAGGACATCGACACAGTGATGCGCGACGGCCTCGGCCTGCGCTGGAGCTTCATGGGGCCGTTCGAGACCGTCGATCTCAACACGCGTGGCGGCATCGCCTCGCATGCGACCAAGATGGGTCCGGCCTACGAGCGCATGGGCGCCGAACGTGGCCAGCACGATCCGTGGGTGACCGAGCTGGTCGACACGGTGGACGGGCAGCGGCGCGCCGTGCTGCCGCTGGACCAATGGGCTGTGCGCGTGCGCTGGCGCGACCGCATGCTGATGCGCCTGCGCAGCCAGCGGCGGCATGACGTGGAGCCCTGGCCGCCCGAGGCGCAGGAGACGCCCGACTCAGTCGGCTGACCGCGGCGCCGGCCCCCGCCGGCGTGCTTCAGTCCTGCGAAGACGACCAGATCTCGCGCGTGAGCAATGACGTGGACGCAGCCGTGTCCGCGAAGTGCGTCATGTCGTCGCGCGTGCGCTGGAACGCTGGTTGGCGGGCACCTTCGCGCAGCGTGTCGATCGAGTCGAACCACAGCAGGGCAACGCCGTCGAATCGAGGCTGGCTCTGCGCGTACTCGCTGTCCTCCGCAGGCAGCTGGACGTAGCGGCGCAGCATCGGCAGTGCGGCGGCCAACGGGCCGTGCGTGTCGCGCCAGTAGGCTGCGAACGCCACGCGGCCCATGCCGGCGCGGCGTTTCAGCAGCTCGACATGCTTCAGGCCTTCAGGCGGAGCGCCGCCAGGCAACACGGGAAGCACGCGCGTCAGCAACGTCAGCGCGCTGCCGACACCGCGCGCATCCGGAACGCCATCGGCGGCAGTCTGACTGCGCCATGCCTGCGCCGCGGCAATCTCGTCGAACATGTATTCGTCCACCGCATCGAAGGCGGGGTCGCCATGGCGGTAGGCACGATCGTCGGCATGCGAATGCGCACGGCCTGTGCAACCCGCGGGCGACGTCCGCGCGCGGGCGTCATGCAGGGTCTGATCGCGGAAGAGGGCCAACGGTACATCCGTGGCACGTCGGGTGAATTTGATCACGCAGAAGGACATGGTGGCGTCTCCGGCTACAGCATCCAGCCGGCGTCGACCACGAGGTCCTGGCCGGTGATGTTGCGCGACCGTTCACTGGCCAGGAAGCAGACGGCATCGGCGACATCCGACGCTGTCGACAGCCGCTTCAGGGCCGTCGCGTCCTCGAGTTCGGTGCGCATGTCGCTGGCGGCAATGCCGCGCAGCGCCGCGGCGCGCGCCATGCCCGCGGCCGAGCGCGGGCCTTCAACGTAGCCCGGGCAGACTGCGTTCACGTTGATGTTGTAGGGGCCCAGTTCGAGCGCCATCACACGCACCAGGCCTTCCACGGCCCACTTGGACGCACAGCCGCCCGCGTGCCGGGGATTGCCCTTGAGGCCATAGACGCCGCTGATCGCGACGACCTTGCCTCGGCGGACCGACTTCATGAACGGCAGCACTTCGCGGATGGGCAGCAGTGTGCCGTTCACGTTGCCCTTCATTACGAGATCGAATTCGGCGATGTCCAGCACGTCGACCGCCTTGTTGTAGTGATCGCGAAAGCCCGCGGCCGTGACGATCGTGTCGACCCGGCCGCCGAACGCGTCACGCACGGTCGCAGAGATGCGCGCCACCTCCGCGAGTTTGGTTTGGTCATCGCGCTGAAATCTAAATTCGCGCGGATAGGAAACATTCACGGCGGCTTGAACAAAAACTGGCCGCTCGTTAGCGCCTTGCTTCAGCGC
>CAIQMJ010000847.1 GCA_903872875.1 uncultured Variovorax sp. | reverse complement strand
GTCGCTCTTGTAGTTGCCGTCGCGGCCGATCTGGCGCATGAGGTACATGCCCATCATGTAGCCGCCGAGCGCGAAGAACATGCCGTGGCCGAGCGACAGGATGCCGGTGTAGCCCCAGATCAGGTCCATCGCCAGCGCGCAGATGGCGTAGCACATGATCTTGCCGACCAGCGCCACCGCGTAGTCGCTCATGTAGAACATGCTCTCGCGCGGCACCAGCAGGTTGAGCGCCGGTGCGAGCGCGCACACCACGATCAGCGCGACGAAGAAGGTGGTCCAGCCCTTGCCGCTCAGCAGCGGCGCCTTGGAAGGTAGTACGACTCGAGTCATGCCTCTGCACTCCGGCCCTTCATCGCGAAGATGCCTTGCGGCCGCTTCTGGATGAAGATGATGATGAAGACGAGCACCGCGATCTTCGCGAGCACCGCGCCCGCCCAGCCTTCGATGAACTTGTTCAGGATGCCAAGGCCCATGGCCGCGTAGACCGTGCCGGCAAGCTGGCCGACGCCGCCCATCACCACCACCATGAACGAATCGACGATGTAGCTCTGGCCGAGGTCGGGGCCGACGTTGCCGATCTGGCTCAGCGCGCAACCGGCCAGGCCTGCGATGCCCGAGCCGAGCGCAAACGCGTAGGTGTCGATGCGCGCAGTGTTCACACCCATGCAGGACGCGATCGGCCGGTTCTGCGTGACGCCTCGCACGAACAGGCCGAGCCGCGTGCGGCCGATCAGCCAGCCCATCGCGAGCAGCACGAGCACCGCGAAGACGATGATGCCGATGCGGTTCCACGGCAGCGTGACGTTGCTCAGCATCGTGAACCCCCCGCTCATCCAGCCCGGGTTCTCGACGCCCACGTTCTGCGCACCGAACAGCGTGCGCACCAGCTGCTGCAGCATCAGGCTGATGCCCCAGGTAGCGAGCAGGGTCTCCAGCGGACGGCCGTAGAGGAAGCGGATCACGCCGCGCTCCAGGATCGCGCCGACCAGCGCGGAAGCGATGAAGGACACGGGAATGGCAGCGACCAGGTACCAGCCGAAGGCGGCCTCGGGCAGGTACTTCTGGAACAGCGTCTGCATCACGTAGGTCGCATAGGCGCCGATCATCATCAGCTCGCCGTGCGCCATATTGATCACGCCCATCAGGCCGTAGGTGATCGCCAGGCCGAGCGCGGCCAGAAGCAGCACCGATCCCAGGCTGATGCCGCTGAACACCGCGTTGATGCGGTCGCCCCAGACCAGCGCACCATCGATGCCGACGATAGAGGCCTTGATCGCGGCCTTGACGTTCGCATCGGTCTCGTCCGCCAACCGCTGGTTCAGCAGCAGCTTGGTGTCGGGACTCTTGGCTTCGCCGAGCGCGGTGGCGGCGGCGGCGCGCTTGGCCGGGTCGCTGCTGTTGAGCATCGAGGCGGCGCGCACCAGCGTCAGCTGCGCCTTGATGGCCGGATTGGTCTCGGCGGCCAGCGCCTTCTCGACCGCGGGCAGGCGCGACTCGTTGGGCTCCTTCAGCAGGCCCTGGGCCGCCTCGGCACGCACCTTGTCGTCTTTGCTGGTGAGCTTCAAAACGGCCTGCGCGGCATCGAAAGCGCCGCGCATCAGGTTGTTGTTGACGACGTCTTCGGCCGTCTCGGGCACGGGCGTCTCGGCGCCGGTGACCGGGTCGTAGCCCTTGTCGTCCTTGATGATGAAGACCTTGTCTTCGGTGAACTTGACTGCGTCATCGGCCATCGCCTGGATGAACGCCGCCGTCTTGTCGTCCGCGGTGAGCACCGCCTTGTCGAGCGCCGCGATGCGGGCCTCGGTGTCGCCCGATGCGATGGCCTTGGCCTCGTCGGTCGTCAGCGCATGGGCGGACAAGGTCGCGAAAAGCGCGAGCGCCGCCGCGCAAGGAAGAAAAAAGCGGTTTGATTTATGCACGGCGTTTCTCGATACGTGAACACCGCGGAACCGGCTTTGCCGGGCCGTAGGTGTTGCCCCCGGTAGGGGGTTGGAGGAGGCGGCACGAAGTGCGCCGCATCCTGGGGGCGAGCCCAATTACATCGACTTGCCAGCGGGATAGTCAGGCTTCTTGTCGTTGCCTTCGATGTACGGGCTCCACGGCTTGGCCTTGACCGGGCCCGGCGTCTTCCAGACCACGTTGAACTGGCCGTCGGCCTTGATTTCGCCGATGAACACCGACTTGTGCAGGTGATGGTTCTTCTCGTCCATCTTCGAGACGATGCCCGACGGTGCGTTGAAGGTCTGGCCGGCCATTGCGGCGATGACCTTGTCGGTGTCGGTCGACTTGGCCTTCTCGACCGCCTGCTTCCACATGTGGATGCCGATCCAGGTGGCTTCCATCGGGTCGTTGGTCAGCGGCTTGTCCATGTGGCCGGGGATCTTGTTGGCCTTGGCGTACTCGCTCCACTGCTTGATGAAGGCGGTGTTGGTCGGGTTCTTGATCGACATGAAGTAGTTCCATGCGGCCAGGTGGCCCACCAGCGGCTTGGTGTCCACGCCGCGCAGTTCTTCCTCACCCACCGAGAAGGCGACGACCGGCACGTCCTTGGCCTTCAGGCCGGCGTTGCCCAGCTCCTTGTAGAAAGGAACGTTGGAGTCGCCGTTGATGGTCGACACCACGGCGGTCTTGCCACCGGCCGAGAACTTCTTGATGTCGGCAACGATGGTCTGGTAGTCGCTGTGGCCGAACGGGGTGTACTTCTCGTCGATGTCGGTGTCCTTCACGCCCTTGCTCTTCAGGTAGGCGCGCAGGATCTTGTTGGTGGTCCGCGGGTAGACGTAGTCGGTGCCCAGCAGAACCCAGCGCTTGGCGGCGCCGCCTTCCTTGCTCATCAGGTAGTCGACGGCCGGGATGGCCTGCTGGTTGGGAGCCGCGCCCGTGTAGAACACGTTCTTCGACAGCTCTTCGCCTTCGTACTGGACGGGGTAGAACAGCAGGCCGTTCATTTCTTCCACGACCGGCAGCACCGACTTGCGCGACACCGAGGTCCAGCAGCCGAAGATCACCGAGACCTTGTCCTGGCCGAGCAGCTGCTTGGTCTTCTCGGCGAACAGGGGCCAGTTGGAGGCCGGGTCCACGATCACGGGCTCGAGCTGCTTGCCCATCACGCCGCCCTTCTTGTTGATGTCCTCGATGGCCATCAGGACCGTGTCCTTCAACACGGTTTCGGAGATGGCCATCGTGCCCGACAGCGAGTGGAGCACGCCGACCTTGATGGTGTCGGCTGCGAAGGCGGGTGCCGCGCCGAGGGCGGCAAGCGCGACGCTGGCGGTCAGCGCCTTGAGGGTGAAACGACGTTGCATGTGACTCTTCTCCTGGGTGTTTAGGAACCGCTCGTCAGCGCTTTCGCCGACGATGGAGAGAGTGTCCGGACTACAGCGGAGCCGACCAATACGCCGGGTGGCGTATGGGCCTGCCGCGGGTCATTCGAGATCGAGCTTCGACTTCTTCGCCAGGTCCTTCCACTTGCGGGTATCGGCCTCGACGAAGTCCTGCGCGTCCTTCGCGCCGCCCTTGCCGGCGACCGAGCCGCTGGCGACGAGCGCGGGCTTCATGTCGCCCGACGCACCGATCTCGTTGAGCCATCCATTGAGCCGCGCGACGTGCTCGGCCGGCATGCCCCTGGGCGCACCGACCACGTACCACTGTGCGGCGTCGTAGCCCTTGAGCCCGGCTTCCTGCATGGTCGGCACATCCGGCAGGCTCTCGATGCGGTAGGTCGTGGTCACGGCATAGGCCTTGAGCTTGCCGGACCTGATGTGCGAGAGCACCGGCGTCACGCCCAGCACGGCGAGCGGCACCTGGCCGCCGACCACGTCGATCACCGCCTGGCCACCGCCCTTGTACGGGATGTGCGTCATGGCGGTGCCCGCCGTCACGTTGAACAGCTCGCCCGCGAGATGTTGCGAGGTGCCGGTGCCCGAGCTGGCGTAGCTCCACGCCTTCGGGTCCTTCTGCATCGCCTTGACCAGTTCGGCCACGCTGGCCGGCGGATTCGCGAGGCCGCTGACCAGCACCATCGGGCCCTGCGCGAGGGTCGCGATGGCCACCAGTTCCTTGCCGAGTTCCGGCGGCTGCGTGGCATGCAGGATCGGGCCGGGTACCGTGATCAACGTGTAGCCATCCGGCGCGGCCTTGGCGGCAGCCTGCAGCGCCAGCGTGCCGGACGCGCCGGGCCGGTTGTCCACGACGACCGACTGGCCGGTCTTCTCGGCCAGTTTGCGCGCAGCGATCCGGGTGAGCACGTCCACCGTACCGCCCGGTGGGAAGCCGACCAGCCAGGTGATCGGCTTGGCATTCGGCCATGCGGCCGGATCGCCCGCCGCACGGCTGGCCAGCGGCAGCAGCACGGCTGTCGACAGCGCGACTGCGGACAGCGCGAGGCGCCAGCGAGATGAAGAGAGGCAAGACATCGAGACTCCAGGTACAGGACGGGGGGACGGCCGCTTCGGCGAAGGCACGCGGCCCGGGGATGAATCGGGATCGCTCAGTCGGGCTTGCCCGGCGGCGTGTTCGGCGACAGCTGGCAACTCTTGTTGAAGGCCTGGACCATGCGCAGCACCGGACCGAGCACCCAGGTGTTGAACACCAGCACGTCGGTCTCTTCCTTCGGGTCGCGCGTCAGGTTGAACAGGTAGGGC
>CAIQMJ010000846.1 GCA_903872875.1 uncultured Variovorax sp. | reverse complement strand
GACCAGTGGACGCTCGAGGCCGGCGTGCGCCGCAGCAGCGTTCACTTCGATTCGCAGGACCGCTACATCGTCGGCGCCAACGGCGACGACAGCGGAAGCGCGACCTACAGCAAGGTGCTGCCGGTCGCGTCGCTGCGCTACCAGGCGACGCGCGACCTCGCGTTCTACGGCTCGCTCGGCCGCGGCTTCGAGACGCCGACGCTCAACGAGCTGTCGTACCGGCCGGGCGGGCTGGCCGGCCTGAACTTCGCGCTGCAGCCATCGGTGAACGACAGCGTGGAGGTGGGCGCCAAGGCGCGGCTCGCAGGCGGCCTGTTGACCGCGGCCGTGTTCCGGACGCGCACCGACGACGAGATCGTCACCGCGACCAGCAGCGGTGGCCGCACCACCTACCAGAACGCCGGCCGCACCCGCCGCGACGGCGTCGAGATCGGCTGGCAGCACGAGAGCGCCGGCCACTGGCGCACCGAGGTCGCCTACACCTGGCTCGATGCGCGCTACCGCGACGGCTTCTGTTCGCCATCGCCCTGCGCCCCAGGCAACGCCGTGGCGTCGGGCAACCGCATTCCGGGTATTGCCGGAAACGCGCTGTTCCTGGCCTACGGCTGGGCGCCGCCCGAGGGCTGGCGTGCGGGCGCCGAGTGGCGCGCGCTGAGCCGCGTCCAGGCGAACGACCTGAACAACGCGAGCGCGCCGGGCTATGCGGTCGCCGCGCTGCATGCGGGCTACGTCAAGCGCTGGCAAGGCTGGGAGCTGAACGCCTTCGCGCGCGTCGACAACCTGTTCGACCGCAACTACGCAGGCTCGGTGATCGTCAACGAGAGCAACGGCCGGTACTACGAGCCTGCGCCGGGGCGCAACTGGACGGTGGGGTTCGGCGGGGCGTATCGGTTCTAGCAGGCAGCTCGACCGCAAAGTGCGGCAGCGGCACCTTCAACCGCAGCGCTGCACCCAGCGCATGTACAGCTGCCGCAGCAGCGCATGCATGCGCTGCGTGCGTGCCGGCAGGTCGTTCAGCGCATCTTCGAAGGGGCTGACCGCCGGGTTGGCGAGCCCGTTCTGGCGTCGCATCTGGTGGCCGTTGCGTTCCAGCGAGAGCTCGACCAGCGCGGGCGTCATCTCCAGGTGCGACTGCACCATCAAATGCATGCCGTGCAGCACGAAGACCTGGTTGCCGCAGAAGGCCGCATCGGCGATCTGCACTGCGCCGGGCGGTGGTTCGAAAGTGTCGCCGTGCCATTGAAAGGTCTGCAGCGCCTGGCCGGCGTACGGCCCCCACCAGTCGTCGGCTTCCGGGCCGGCATGCGATGCGATCTCGCACCAGCCGATTTCCGGGCGCGTGTGCGCATGCACCTGGCCGCCGAGCGCCAGCGCGACCAGCTGGCTGCCCAGGCAATGGCCGGCCACCGGTATGCCGCGCGCGTCGGCATCGCGGATCAGCGCGAGCTCCTGCGCAATCCAGGGCAGCGGGTCGTGGACGCTCATGTAGCCGCCCATGAACACCAACCCGCCGAAGGCCGCGGCGTGGTCGGGCACCGGCTCGCCATCGACGATCCGGACCGTCACCACCTCGCGGCCGAGCGACTGCAGGATGGGCACCACCGCGCCGGGCGCGCCGACCTCGGTGTGCTGGAATACGGCGATCGGCTTCATGCGCCTCCCGCACTTTCCGCAGCTTCGGCGCCTTCCGTGATGCCGACGCCAAGCAGCCCGTCGAGCAGCGCCGGATCGTCCGCCAGGTCGGCGCTCGGCGCCGCATGCACGACCGTGCCGCGCTCCAGCACGATGGCCCGGTGTGTCATCTCCAGCGCGAGCACCGGATGCTGCTCCACCACGATCGACGCCAGGCCTTCCTGCTCGCAGAGCCGGCGGATCGAGTTGGCAAGTTCCTCCACGATGATCGGCGCCAGGCCTTCCATCGGCTCGTCGAGCAGCAGCAGTTTCGGGTTGGTCATCAGCGCGCGGCCAATGGCCAGCATCTGCTGCTCGCCGCCGGAGAGCTGGTTGCCGTAATTGCCACGGCGCTCGCGCAGCCTTGGGAAGAAGGTGTAGACCCGGGCCAGGTTCCAGCTGCCGGGCCGCGCGATCACCGTGAGGTTCTCTTCCACGGTCAGCGAGGGGAACACTTCGCGCTCCTGCGGCACCCAGCCGAGTCCCGCGCCCACGCGTCGGTGCGACGCCCAGCGCGTGATGTCCACGCCTTGCCAGCGCACGGCGCCGCGCATCACGCGGGTGTTGCCCATCAACGTCTCGAGCAGCGTGGTCTTGCCCACGCCATTGCGCCCTAGCACTGCGAGGCTCTCGCCCTGCGCGAGCGAGAAGCTCAGCCGGTCGAGTACCACAGCGTTGCCGTAGCCGGCGACCACGCCGTCGAAGGCCAGCATCTCAGACATGAAGCGCTCCTGACGTACTGGCAGTGATGTGGCGCTGTGCCTGCCGCTGCGCATGGCCGTGGCCCAGGTAGACCTCGCGCACGCGCGGGTCGGCGCCGATCTCGGCGGGCGTACCTTCGGTCAGGATCTGGCCGGCCACCAGCACCGAGATCCGGCGCGAGAAGCGGAACACCAGGTTCATGTCGTGCTCGATGAAAAGAATGCTGATGTCCTGCGGCAATGCGTCGATCACCTCGAACAGCTCGCCGCTCTCGTCCTCCGGCACGCCGGCCGCGGGCTCGTCGAGCAGCAGGATGCGCGGCCGGGCGGCCATTGCCAGCGCGATCTCCAGCAGCCGCTGCTTGCCGTAGGGCAGCTCGCTGACCGCCACGTCGGCCAGCGCGTCGAGCTTCAGCCGGCCGAGCAGCGCATGCGCCTCGTCGAACACCGCAGTCTGCCCTGCGAGCGGCCGCCAGAAGACCTTGCCCAGGCCTTCGCGCTCGCTGATCGCGAGCACCACCGACAGCAGCGGCGTGAGGCTGGGGAACAGCGTGTTGATCTGGAAGGTGCGCGCCAGCCCGAGCCGCGCGCGCTTGTCCGCGGACAGCCCGGTGAGCTCGCGATCGCCCAGGTGGATCGTGCCGGCCGTCGGCTTGAACACGCCCGTCAGCAGGTTGATCAGCGTCGTCTTGCCGGCGCCGTTCGGGCCGATCAGCGCCTGGCGCGCGCCGGGCTCCAGCGTCAGGTCGACGTCGCTGACGGCACGGAACGCACCGAAGGAAATGCCGAGGCCGCGGGTGCGCAGCGTGTGGTTCGTCGCAGCGCTCATGCCCGCCCTCCGGTCTTTCCGGTCTTTACCAGGCGCGCGAGCGCGCCCATGATGCCGCCGCGCCCGACCATCACGGCCGCGATCAGGAAGATGCCGAGCCAGAACATCCAGTACTGCGGGTTCATGTCCGCGAACCAGTCGTGCACCAGCATGTAGACGATGGCGCCGATCAGCCCGCCGTAGAGCCGGCCGGTGCCGCCGAGCACCAGGATGATCAGCACTTCTGCCGAGCGGTTGAAGCCGATCGACTCGATGCCGACGAACTGCGTGGTTTGCGCGAGCAGCGCGCCGGCCACGCCCGCGACGCCGGCCGACAGCGCATAGGCCATGCGCAGGCGGGCTTCCACCGGCGAGCCGATCGCGAGCATGCGCTTGCGGCTGTCGTGGATGCCGCGAAGCGCCAGCCCGAAGGGCGAACGCAGCACGAGGCGCACGCCCAGGAACACGACCAGCACCATCGCGTACGCGTAGATGAAAGCCGTCTTGCCGAACAAATCGAACTCGAACAGGCCGAGCACCGGCGCGATGACCACGCCCTGCAGGCCGTCGGAGCCGCCGGTGATGGGCGCGAGCCGGTTCGCCAGTTCGGCCAGCAGCACACAGACGCCGATGGTGATCATCAGCCGCGTGAGGTCGGCGCCGCGCACCACCAGGTAGCTCAGCGCATAGCCGAGCGCCACGCAGACCAGCAGCGCGAACAGCAGGCCGCTGAAGGGCTCGCTCCAGCCGTACTTGGCCAGCAGCCCGGCCGCATAGGCGCCCGCGCCGAAGAAGGCCGCATGCCCGACCGTCAGGATGCCCGCGTAGCCGAGGGCCATGTCGAGCGACACGGCGAAGAGCCCGAAGATCATGATCTGGCTCATCAGCGTGAGCTGGTTGGGCAGCAGGAAGAAGCTCGCCGCCAGCGCGAGCCAGAAGGCGATTTCCGCACCGCGCAGCTGCGCGGCTGAGAGGGTGACGCGCCTCATGACGCGAGCCCCTTTCGAGGAATGATCCCGTTGGGCCGGAACAGCAGCATGACGATCATCACGACATAGATGAGGAAGGCGCCGGCCTCGGGCAGGTAGTACTTGCCCGCCATGTCGACGATGCCGACCAGCAGCGCCGCGACGAAGGGCCCGGTGATGGTGCCGGCGCCGCCGACGCACACCACGATCAGGAAGTACACCAGGTACTTGAGCGGGAAGGACGGTTCGAGCCCGAGCATGCCCAGGCTCAGTGCGCCGCCCAGCCCCGCCAGGCCGCAGCCCAGCGAGAAGGTCAGGAAGAACAGGCGCTGCACGTGGATGCCGGTGCCGCGCGCCACGCGCTGGTTGTCGACGGCGGCCCGCACCATGGCGCCGTAGCGCGTCTTGCCCAGCACCAGCAGCAAGGCCGCGAGGACGGCGAAACCGCAGAGGATCAGGAACAGCCGGTAGCGGCCGACCTCGAGCCCGAGCAGCGACACGCGGCCGTCGAGCAGCGGCGGCAGCGCGAAGGGCTGCATCGTCGGGCCGAAGAACCAGGTGAAGGCGGCGATCGACACGAACACGATGCCGATCGACAGCAGCACCTGATCGAGCGGATGGGCCTTGTACAGGCGCCGGTAGAACAGCACCTCCAGCAGCGCGCCGACCAGCGCGGCGGCCACGAAGGCCGCGATCAACGACGGGAAAAAGCCGACGCCGAGGCGGTTCATCAACACGCTCGCGGCGTAGCCGCCGACCATCGCGAACGTGCCGTGCGCGAGGTTGACGAAGTTCATCAGTCCCATCGTGATGGACAGGCCCACCCCGATGAGAAACAGGAGCATGCCGTAAGCAACTCCGTCGAAGATCACTATCCCCACAACACCCCCGTTTGGACGGCCTCACTTCGTGTGGCCGTCCCATACCCCCTCAAGGGGGCGCACCCAGCGGCCTGGCGGAGCCAGTTCCGCGGGTGCCCTGGCATGAGCAACTGCATGGCGTCGTCAGCCTTACTTGGCTTCCTTCGCCGGGTCCTTGACCTTGTCGAACTTGTCGAACTCGACGTTCACCAGCTTGCCGCCGACCTTTTCGGTCCTGCGGATGTACACGGTCTGCACGATGTCGCGCGTGACCGGGTCGATCTGGATCTGGCCGCGCGGGCTCTCGAAGCTCAGGCCCTTGAGCGCTTCCATCACCTTGTCGCCATCGGCGTCGCCCTTGGTCTTGGCGAGCGCGAGATCGATCGCCTGCATCGCGTCGTAGGCTGTCACGGCGAAGTAGCTCGGGCGCATCGAGGTGCCGAACTCGGCGGTGAAGTCCTTCACGAACTTCTGGTTCTTCGGCGACGGATGCGCGTACGAGTAGTGGTGGCTGGTGATCAGGCCGAGTGCCACGTCGCCGGTGGCGTCGAGGTAGCTGTCGTCGGTGGCTTCGCCGGTCGCGAACAGCTTGATGCCGGCTTCTTCCATGCCGCGTTCCTTCCAGACCTTGAGGAAGGCCGGCGGCATCACGCCCGAGGGGAAGAAGAAGAACACCGATTGCGGCTTGGCGTCCTTGATGCGTTGCACGTAGGCCGAGAAGTCGGGGTTGTTCATCGGCGTGCGCAGCTCGCCGACGACCTTGCCGCCGCTTTCCTCGAAGGCCTTCTTGAAGGCGGTGAGCGAGTCGGTGCCCGACGCGTAGTCGGCCACCACCACATAGGCTTCCTTGGTGCCGTTCTTGGCCATCCAGCGTGCCATCGGGTCGGACACCTGCTGCACCGTGAACGACAGCCGCGCAACGTAGGGCGAGCTGGTCGTGATGGCCGACGACGAGGCGTTCATCACGATCGTCGGGATCTTCGCCTGCGTGGCGATGGCCGCGACCGCATAGGCGTTCGGGCTGAAGTCGAGGCCGGTCAGGATGCTGACCTTGTCGCGCACGATCAGCTCCTGCGCGATGCGCTTGGCGGCGTCGGGTGCCGGGCCGGCGGTGTCCTTCTTGATGACCTCCACCGTACGGCCGGCGATCTTGCCGCCGTGCTCCTTCAGGTACAGCGCCACGCCGGCGTCGAACTGGCGGCCGTAATCCGCATAGGGGCCGGAGTAGGTCGCGATCATGCCGATGCGCAGCGGCTCGTCGGCGGCGTGGGCGGTGCCCATTGCGCCCAGCGCGCCGAGGCAGGCCAGTGTCAGCGTGGCGAGCAGGTTTCTCTTGTTCATCATCATGGAGCTCCGTTCAGGGGGAAGCCGGGGGACCGGCCGAAGGGTGGGTTGAGGAATGCGTGAGGTCAGGTTGCGGCCACGGGCAGTGGCACGCGCTTGAGGTCGAAGGATTCGTCGGCCAGCTCGGCCGCGGTGAGCTGCACGTGCGCGCCGATCAGCTTGCGGCTCTGCATGTGCTCGGCCGGCTTGTTGACGGTGTGCGCGGCCACCAGCGTGCCGTGCCGCAGGTAGAACACGCTGAAGCGGTCGGTTGCCATGTCGCCGCGCAGCACGACCTCGTCGTCGTGCGCAGGCAGGCCGGCCATCTGGAACTTCAGTTCGAACTGGTCGCTCCAGAACCAGGGCACGGCGGTGCACGGCTGTTCTCGCCCGACCAGCAGCGATGCCACCGCGCGCGCGCCGTCGTTGGCGGCCTGGATCGATTCGAGCCGCATGCGCGCCGGTCCATTGGACGCGCCGGACGCTGTCGGCAGCGCCATGTTGGCGACGTCGCCGGCCGCCAGCACCTGCGGTGCGGAGGTGCGGCCGAGCATGTCGACCACGATGCCGTTCTCGACGGCGATGCCGGCCTGCTGCGCGAGCTCGGTGTTGGGCAGCACGCCGATGCCGAGCACGACCAGGCCGCAATCGATGCGCCGTCCGCCTTCGAGCGCGACCGCGGCGACGCGGCCGTGTTCGCCGTGCAGTGCACGCACGGCATGGCCGGTCAGCAGCTCGATGCCGCGGCGCCGATGGGCGTTCTCGACATAGGCCGACATGGCAGGCGGAAAGCTGCGCGTGAGCAAGTGGGGCTGCGCCTCGATGACCGTGACCTCGATGCCGCGCGAGCGCAGTGCAGCCGCCACTTCGAGCCCGATGAAGCCGCCGCCGATCACGCAGGCGCGCTGTCCGGTCGCCATCAACGCGGCTGCCGCAGCCTCGATGCGCAATGCGTCGTCGAGCGTGCGCAGGTTCAGCACGCCGTCGAGTTCCGCGCCGGGCAATGTGAAGGGCCGGCAGCGTGCGCCGGTCATGAGTGCGAGCCAGCCGTAGCCGAGCGCGCCGCCGTCGTCCAGCGACAGCGTTTGCGCGACTGCATCGAGCGTGGTGGCACGGCGGCCGAGCAGCAGCTCGATGTTGTTCTGCGCGAAGAAGTCGGGCCCGCGCAGGGCGAGCTTGTCGACCGTGGTCTTGCCGGTCAGCAGGCCCTTGGACAGCGGTGGCCGCTGATAGGGCGCGTGCGTCTCGTCGCCGATCAGCACGATGCGTTCCTCGAAGCCGAGTTCGCGCGCGCTCGCGGCGAGCTGCACGCCGGCGTACGACGCGCCGACGATCACCAGGGGCTTGCCGGCGCCCATCAGATCTGCGTCTCGGGCACGCGCACCGTCAGGCCGTCGAGCTCGGCCGTCACCGTGAGCTGGCAACTCAGCCGGCTGCCCGGCAGCCGCTCCGCGGCGACCATGTCGAGCATCTCGCTTTCCATGTCGTCGGGCGGCGGCAGCAGGTCGATGAAGCTGTCGTCGACGTACACGTGGCAGGTCGCGCAGGCGCAGCTCCCGCCGCATTCGGCGTCGATGCCGCGGATGTTGTGGCGGATGGCGGTCTCCATCACGCTGGCGCCGGCCTTCGCGTCGACGTCGCGGGACGTGCCGTCCTTGAGGATGTAGTGGATCGTGGGCATGGTGTCGTGTTCAGAACATGTCGAAGTACTCGCGATGTTCCCATTCGCTGACGTCGAGGTTGAAGCGCGCGATCTCCGCATCCTTGATGTGGCAGAGGTAGTCGATGAAGACCTTGCCCATCTGCTCGTTGAGCATCTCGTCTGCGCGCAGGCAGGCGAGGGCGTCGCCGAGCGAGCGCGGCAATTGCGCGGCCGGCGTCTCGTAGGGCGCGTCGGCGGACGGGCCCGGATCGAGTTCGCGGCGCATGCCGTCGAGGCCCGAGAACAGCTGCGACGCGAGGTACAGGTACGGGTTGGCGGTCGGCTCGCCCACGCGGTTCTCGATGCGCGTCGCGTTCTGGCCGACGCCGCCGAGCACGCGCAGCATCGCGCCGCGGTTGTCGCGTGCCCAGATCGCGCGGTCGGGCGCGAGCGAGAAGGGCCTGTAGCGGCGGTAGCCGTTGATCGTCGGGCTGGCGAGCGCGGCGGCGCCCAATGCATGCGCCTTGAGGCCGCCGAGGTAGTGCAGGCCGATGTCGCTCAGGTCCTGGCCGGCGGTCGAGGGGATGAAGGCGTTGACGCCGTCCGATTTGCGCCGCAGCGACTGGTGCAGGTGCCAGCCGCTGGACATCACGTTCGGGATCTTCGGCCGGCACATGAAGGTCGCGTGGTAGCCGGCGCGCTGGCAGATCTGCTTGATCGCGCTGCGCAGCAGCACCATGGTGTCGGCCGGCAGCACGCCCGCGGTCGGGCCGAAGGTCAGCTCGAACTGGCTCGGGCCGTATTCGATTTCGAGCGAACGCAGCGGCAGGCCGAGCGCGACGAGGTTGCTGCGCAGCAGCTCCATCACCGCATCGACACGGTCGTAGCGCAGCTCGGTCAGGTACTGGTGGCCGTGCGACAGCAGCGACACGCGCGGCGGCTCGCCGGGCTGGCCCGAGTCGGCCAGGCCCATGCGCGGATCGTCCAGCTTGAAGACGTGGAACTCGACCTCCAGGCCGGCGATGAACTCCATGCCCATCTCGTCGAGCTGGCGCACCGCGCGCTGCAGGATCTGGCGCGTGGCGTAGGGCACCGGCCGCCCGTCGGCCATGTACGCATCGCACAGCACCCAGCCAGTGCGCGGTGCCCACGGCAGGATCTTGAAGGTCGACGGGTCGGCCACGACGGTGAAGTCGGCACCGCCCTGGAAACCGTCGATGGCAAAGCCGCCGCCCGCGGCGAACACCGGGAACACGGTCTTGTGCGAGGTGTCCTTGGCGAGCAGCGTGGAGGTCAGGTTGACGCCGTCCCACAGCGCGGCGCGGGCCTCGCTCGCGACCAGGGTCTTGCCGCGCAGCAGGCCGTGCTGGTCGGGCCAGGCGAAGCGGACCACGTCGACTTCGCCGAGGTCGATGCGCCGCACCAGTTCATGCGCCTGCTTCAGCTGGTCGTCGGACCAGAGGGCGTGGCGGTCTACGAAGGAACTCATGTCGTGCAATCGCTCGTTCAGGCGGCGCTCTGCGCCAGGCGGGCAGAGGCCCAGTCGGACTTCAGGCGGCGCTCGTGGTCGGCGGTCTGCCAGTAGCTGTCGGTGTTGCCGGCATTGCCGATGCCGTCGATCGACGGCGGGCCGGTGAGGGCGCTCGCCTGTGCGGCATCGATGATCATCGGCGCGGTCTCGCCGGCCAGCGTGCTCTCGATCGCCTTCACCAGCATGCGGCGGTAGGCAATGATCCCCTTGTCGGTGGTGCCCAGATGCTCGCGCGTGCGGTCCTGGATCGGGCCTTGCGATTCGACGGCCCACTGGTCGTGCACGTTGATGTCGTCGCCCATGCCGGTGTAGGTCTGGGTCAGTTGCTCTTCGACGTTGTAGCCGTAGTCGTTGCGCTTGTTCTTGCGCGATGTGTAGTCGGGCAGTTCGTAGAGCTTCAGGCGCTGGTCGCGCATCTGCTGCTTGTCGACCGGGCCGGTGAAGCTGGTGAAGATGGCGTACCAGTAGCAGTGCGTGTCGTCGACCGGCACGTGCCATTGCGAGATCGTCATCTCGGCGCTCATCGGGATCACGAAGGCCTGCGGAAACACGACGTTGGTCACGCGCACATGGGTCGTGTCCTCGGTCAGCTTGCGCAGCGCGGTCAGGCGCATGCCGTAGTCGGTGTTGACCACGTTGATTTCGGGGCAGTCGTATTCGCGCAGCACCTTGGTGATGGCGACGTCGGAGTCGGCCGAGGCGCCGCGGAACTGCTTGCCGTAGCTCTCGGAGGTGTCCTCGTCCTCGAAGAAGCGATGCAGGAAGGACGCGTGCGCCGGGTCGATGCCGACTTCCAGCGCCTGCAGCCAGTTGCATTCGAACAGGCCCTTGAAGGCGAAGGTGTGCGAGTCGGGCGCGACGAAGCAGTCGAACTCGGGGAAGGCCGGCGGCTCGCCTTCGCCGATGTACGCAAAGATGGTTCCGGCACGTTCGACGACCGGATAGGCGGCCTGCTTGATGCGGCTGCAGAGCTTGCTGCCCTTGGGCTCGGCGGGCGTTTCGAGGCAGTTGCCCTTGGCGTCGAACAGCCAGCCGTGGAACGGGCAGCGGATGCCGCCGTCCTCGAGGCGGCCGAAGGCCAGATCGGCGCCGCGGTGCGGGCAGTCGCGGTCGAGCATGCCCAGTTGGCCCTTCTCGTCGCGGAACAGGACGAAGTGCTGGCCCATGAGCTTCACCGGCCGCACGGGGCGCGGGCCGGCCAGTTCGTCGCTCAGCGCCACGGGCTGCCAGTAGCGGCGCAGCAGCGTGCCGGCGGGCGTACCGGGTCCAACCCGGGTGATGAAATCGTTCTGTTCGGCGCTGATCATGGGTGCTCCATCAAGGTTTTCCTGGGCTCACATGCATTGCATGCAATTGCATACATTGTCGAATCCATCTTTGGCCTTGGTCAACCTGTTTTCAAAAAACAGCGAGTGATTTGCTTTGGTATTGCGAGAAATCGACGTCGTGAACGAAGAAATACCGCACCGAGGGGGTGCGCTCGAGTCGATTGAATGCACCGTTCTGTGGATGCATGCAACAACTGGACCAGTCGCTGAAGGCTGCGTGCAGTCGGGGGTCGAATCATTAGAATCGGCGATGTTCTTCTGCCCTTGGACATCCTGATGGACTCCCAACAATCCCGCGTGCTGGTCCAGTTGCGCGACCTGATCCTCAAAGGCGAGTTCGTGCCCGGCGAGCGGCTGGCCGAGATCCCTCTGGCCGAGAAGCTCGGCGCGTCGCGGACGCCGGTACGGCTGGCGCTGACGAGCCTGGAGCACGAGGGACTGATCGAGCAGTCCCCCAGCGGCGGCTACCAGATGCGCCGCTTCACGTCCCAGGAGATCGCCGATGCGATCCGCGTGCGGGGGCTGATCGAGGGCTTTGCGGCGCGGCTGATCGCCGAAGACGGCGCCCCGCGCCAACTGCTGCGCGAGCTGCACGAGTGCCTGGACGATGGCGACAAGGCGGTCAACAAGCCGGACATGGACATCGACGACTACGCGGCCTATGTCGAGATGAACGACCGCTTCCACAAACTCATCATGCAGGGCTCGGGCAACCTGGCGCTGCAGCGCGTGATGGACATGCTCGACGGCCAGCCTTTCGCGTCGCCCAGCGCGATGCTGCCGATGCAGTCGTCGATGGAGGAGGGCCACGTCTGGATGAAGCAGGCGCATCGCACGCACCATGCGCTGGTGCAGGCGATCGAGCGCGGCCAGGGTTCGCGCGCGCAGGCGCTGGGCGAGGAGCATGTCGAGATCGCGCGGATGAATCTCGACTACGCGCTGGAGCGGCCTGAGCTGGCGGCGGAGTTGATGCCGGGGATGCGGTTGGTGGCGGGGAAGACGCGCTGATCGTTGTTTGCTGTTTTGTTTGACGTTGACGTTGACGTTGACGTTGACGTTGACGTTGACGTAGCTCGTAGGGCGTTGGTGAGACGCGCCCGGCCCACACCGAATAACGGGCGCTTGAGGGTTCCATGGGCGTGTGCACCTCAGCGAACCGCAGAGTCAAGCCGGGAACTCGCCGACGCTTCCCCAGCACCGCACACACTTCAGCAACCAGCAACCAGCGCCACTCAAAGCGCAAGCTACACCACAGCCTTGACCGCAACAGCCCCCAGCCCAGCCCGCTTCCTCATCATCGCGATGAACGCCTCCGCCGCCGGTGACAACGCCATCCCGCGCCGCTGGTAGATGAAGAACTGGCGCCGGATCTCCGGCCCGTGCAGCGGCACGAAACGCACGTCGAAATTGCCCGCGAACACGCGCGCGTAGTCGGGCACGGCGGCCAGCCCGGTGCCCACGCCGACCAGCGCGAGCGCCGTTGTGAGATAGCCCACCTCGGCCGCGGTCTGCATCGACAGCGACGCATCGTGCGACTGCAGGATGCGCTCCAGGTGCCGGTTGAACTCGCTCGAGTAGATCACCCAGCGTTCGCTGCGCAGCTCGTCCCACGCCACCGCGCGGCGCTCGGCCAGCGGATGGCGCGCGGCGCAGACCATGCGGATCGGCACGTCCATCAGGAAGGTGCGCGTCACGTCGTCGCCGGTCGAGCGCTCGGGGCCGACGCCCAGCTCCACCTCGCCGCGCCGCACCGTGCCCACCACGTCGTCGGTGGTCGCGTCCAGCACCCGCAGGCCGATCTCCGGATGTGCCGCCTCGAATTCGCCCAGCACCGACGAGATCCAGGTGCAGGCCAGCATCTGCGGCGCCACCACGCGCAGCATGCCGCGGCGCAGCGTGCGCAGGTCCGACGCGCCCTCGATCACCTGGTTCAGGTCGTCCAGGATCCGTCGCGCCAGCGGCAGCAACTGCTGGCCCGCCTCGGTCAGCGTCACGGCGGCGCCGCGGTCGAACAACTGCAGGCCCAGCGAATCCTCCAACTGCTGCACGAGCATGCTCACGGCCGACTGCGTCAGGTGCAGCTGGCGCGCTGCCGTCGTGAAGCTGCCGGCCCGAGCGACCGCCGAGAAAGCCCGCATCTGCCGAAAACTGATGTTCATCGCTGCACCACCTTGGGAAGCCGCCGAAGCGGCGACGTGTTGATTATCAAAATTTCTGATGGGCACATCAAAACAATTGGCTTGCCTGATGTTCGGGTGCTTCCCAGAATTCGTCGCCATGCACATCGCCGTCATCGGAACTGGAATCGTGGGCGTCTGTACAGCCGCCTGGCTGCAACGCGACGGCCACCAGGTCACCTTCATCGATCCGCTGGGGCCCGGCGAAGCCTGCTCCTTCGGCAACGCGGGCTCGCTGTCGCCCAGTGCCTGCCTGCCTGTCGGCATGCCCAACATGTGGAAGAAAGTGCCGCGCTGGCTGCTCGATCCGCTCGGGCCGCTCACCGTGCGCTGGGGCTATGCGCCGGTCGTGCTGCCCTGGCTCGTGCGCATGCTCCGGCATTCGAGCCGGCAAGAGGTCACGCGCATCGCCGCTGCGCTGCGCAGCCTGCTCGAACCCATCTTCGACTGCTATGACCCGCTGCTGGCCGAGGCCGGCGCCCAGTCGCTGGTGCGCCGTTCCGGCTGCCTGTATGTCTATTCATCGCGTGAAACCGCCGCGCAATGGCAGTGGGGCATGAACCTGCGCCGCTCGCTGGGCGTCAAGCTGGTCGACGTCGAGCGCGACGAACTCGAACACCTGGAGCCCGACCTCAAGGGCCGCTTCCGCTTCGGCATCCTCGCACCCGACAACGGCTCGACCAGCGACCCGTCCGCACTCGTCAAGGCGCTGCATGCGCACTGCGTGGCACTGGGTGCGCGCACCGACCGGCGCCGTGCCACCGGCTTCGAGCGGCAGGGCGGCCGCGTCACCGGCGTGCGCTTCGACAGCGGCGAGCCGCTCGCGGTCGATGGCGTGGTCGTGGCCGCGGGCGCCTGGTCGGCGCCGCTCGCCGCGCAGCTCGGCAGCCGCGTGCCGCTGGAAACGCAACGCGGCTACCACGTCACCGTGCGCAGTTCGAACCTCGGGCTGCGCCACACCGTGATGGCGGTCGAGCACAACCTGATGGTCAACCCGATGGCGATGGGCCTGCGGCTGGCCGGCACTGTCGAGTTCGCCGGCTTGAAGGCGCCGCCGAACTACGCGCGCGCCGACGCGCTGCTCAAGCAGGGCCAGCAACTGTTCCCGCACCTCGACACCTCCGAGGTCACGCGCTGGATGGGCCACCGGCCGTCGATGCCCGACAGCCTGCCGGTCGTCGGCCGCGCGGAGAAGGCCGACAACGCCTGGCTGGCTTTCGGGCATGGCCACATGGGCATGTGCATGGGTGCCAGCACCGGCCGCGAGGTCGCGCACCTGGTCGCTGGCCGTCCGACGCAGGTCGACCTGGCGCCGTTCGCACCCGGCCGCTTCCGATGAGCGTCGCCGCCGCGCGCACCCACGGCGCCGACCGCACGCGCTGGTCGATCGGTGTCGACATGGGCGGCACCTTCATCGACGTGGTCGCTGCCGGCTCGGACGGCCGGCTGCTGAGCCTCAAGCATCCGCGCGTGGCGGGGCAGCTCGCGGCGCCGGTGCTCGCCGGCATCGACCGGCTCTGCGCCGAGCACGGCATCGCGCCCGCCGAGGTGGCCCGCATCGTGCACGGCTCGACCGTGGTTACCAACCTGCTGCTCGAACAGAACGCGCCGCCGATCGCCGTCGTCACCACGGCCGGCATGCGCGACGTGCTCGCGCTCGCGCGGCAGGACCGGCGCGCGCTGTATGCGCCGGTGATCGCGCCCGCGGTGCCCGAGTCCGCGCTGTTCCCCGCGCGCCTTCGCTTCGAGATCGGCGGCCGCATCGACGCGCAGGGGAGCGAGACGGCGCCGCTCGACCTCTCTGGGATTGACGCCATCGCACAGGCGATCGCCGATGCAGGCGTGCGCGCCATCTCCGTCTGTCTGCTGTTCGCGCACCGCAACGCCGCGCACGAGTTGCACGTGGCCGACGCCATGCGTGCACGCTTGCCCGAGGTTTTCATCTCGCGCTCGTCCGAGGTCGACCCGAAGCCGCGCGAGTTCGAGCGCTTCCTCACGACCGCGCTCGATGCGTACTGCAAGCCGATGGTCAGCGACTACCTGCGCGAGCTTGCAGCGGCGCTCACAGCGCGTGGCCTGCCCGAGCCCTTCCTGATGCGCTCCGAAGGCGGCACCGGCGCCTGGCGCGACGTCGCGGCGCGGCCGGTGAGCCTGGCGATGTCCGGCCCCTGCGCCGCGCTGCAGGGCGTGGCGGCGAGCCTGCAGGGCCAGCCCGGACTTCCGTCATCGCTGCTGGCGATCGATGTCGGTGGCACCAGTACCGACATCGGGCTGGTGGAGGACGGGCGCCCGGCCTTCGCCGAAACGCTGCAGTGCGGCGACCTTTCGCTGCGGCTGCGCTGCGCCGATGTCGACTCGCTGTCGGTCGGCGGCGGCAGCGTGGTGCAGGTGCTGGCCGGTGGCGCATTGCGGCTTGGCCCGCACTCGCAGGGCGCCTGGCCCGGCCCGGCCGCCTACGGCCTCGGCGGCGACCGGGCCACGCTGACCGACGCGCTGTGCCTGCTCGGCCGGCTGCCCGCGCGGCTGGCCGGTGGCGTTGCGCTCGACCGGGATGCCGCCGAGGCCGCGATCGTGCGCGACGTGGCGGCGCCACTCGGCATTGCAGTGGAAGATGCGGCCGCGTCGGTCGTGCGCACGGCCGCGGCGGCGATGGCCGAGG
>CAIQMJ010000845.1 GCA_903872875.1 uncultured Variovorax sp. | reverse complement strand
CGAAGTGCATTGCGAGGCGCATGCGGTTGGGAACGCCACTGCGGTCGACGCGGCCAGCCGGGAACGTCTTCACGAATTCATCGAGTGGCGGAATGCTGAAGTCGGAAAACGCTCCGTCTGCAAGCGCGCCAGCGCTCATATCGTTCTGCTGGGTCTTCTCTGAAGAGAGCGCCGCGGAAGCGGCTTCGGGCGTGGGTGCGAGGGCATCCACGCTCTTTTCTTTGTGAGGCTCGTGGCCGGGCGGTGTCGACATGGCGTCAGACTCCCAGCAGGCGCTTCAAGTCAGCAACGGGCCAAGCGAGGCGGCCGTTGATGCGGATCGGACGAATCGGACCCTCATCCAGGCATGACCACTTTCGAAGGGTTTGCTCTGACCGCGAGAGGTGGAAGGCCGCCGCCGCAGTGTCAACCGCTGTGCGCTCTTCCTGTTTGAGGGGCAGGAACTTGCGTTCCGTTTTTGCTGCCACTTTGCGGGCTCCTTGAGGTGCTGATCAAGGTCCGCTTTGCAACCCCGATCGTGTTGATCGAGGTTCCTATTCTTTGATTCGTGCGGCTTTGCGTCTAATCGTTAGCCGGGCAAACGTAGAGTTTTTTCCATCGTTCGAATCGCTTTTGTTTTTCCGGTTGGGTCAGACGCTCGCCAGGGCAAAGAGGCAGCAAGCGATCCACGTCTTTGCGGATGTAGTCGGCGAAAACACGCTCGACAGAATCGGCCTTCAGGCTTGACTCGAAATTCTTCAACGCCTCAACGAGTCCGCCGGGCGCGTTGTCGAGCTTCTTTGCAATGTTCGCGGCAGCGCTGCTTGGCGTCCTCAATGCCGTCGAGCGGGCCGCCGCGTCGAGCACGTAGAGCCGGATGGTGTCGTTCGCCTTGGTCTGTGCATTCTTGGCATGACGGGCGCGTGCTTTCTTGACCTCGCTCGCTTCTGCGAAGGACACGAAGTGGGCAAGCGCCACGCCGGCATGTCGCTGGGCATCCATCACCGCCGGCCAAGCGCGATGCTGGGGCAAGCGGATGCAGGCGGCGGCGTGCACGCAAGACAAAAAGACTGACAGCAGATATTCGCGGCGACCCGCAAGGGCAACGTTGGCCGCGATGCTTTGCTCGATTTCTGCCGCTGTGTGCGCGATGTCCTCCGCAGCGCACAGCTCCCTAAAAAAGACACCCGGGAGCAGTCGCAGCTTCTCAGGCATGGTCAGCATCTGTTGCGCAAGGTCGTCGACGATGCGGCGCGCTTCATAGGACGGCGTTCTCATTCCTTGTGCCCCCCTGCACGTCGCTGCGCGGCGTGGATTGCATTGCGTGTAGCTCCGCCAGCCAGCACTGCAGCGGCGCCGTCAATCGCCGCGTCCGCGAAGGCCTCGGCAGCAAATGCGAACAGCGCCATCGCGATGGGATCATTCTTACGACGGGCGTGGATCGTCGCGAGCCGTCCGAACACTTCGTCGTCAAACATATTGACGCCGCCGGCCCCCATGGCCCGAAGATAGGCGCGGTCGGCCGCAGCAAGGTCACCGCCGAGCGCAACGGCATGCGCCGACACAGCGCGATCGATCAAGCCGCGCAGATCGTCCCGGCCGCGATTGCGCGCCTTCGCGATCGCGAGGCGGGCTGGAATTGCAGGATCGGATCGATCAACCTTGCCGACGAGCACCGCGAGGGCGAAGCGGGCATCACGTTTGATAGTCACGCCGCCGCCACGGCCCAGGTTTCGCCCAGGTCGACACCGATGTCTGCGGCCGTCGCGTCCGCGGCGTGGCCGATAGACCCGAAGAGCGCGCGCAGGCCGGTCAAGAAAGGCAGCATGTCGGCCGGCGCGCGCGCCATTGCTGCTGTGACCTGCTCCAGGCCGGCCATCGCGTGATCCGCGATCTGGTCGACCGCCTCGCGCAGCGCGGGGGCCGTCATGCAGAACTCCGGCACGATTGCGAATGCAGGTTCATTCGCTGCCGGGATCAAGTGCGGACGAGAAAGATTGGTGACAGGGGTTTTGATAGTCGTCATAACGTGAGTCTCCATGTAAGGCAAAAGCGCCCGTCGTTGCCCCGCACGCGAGGCAACGACCGTTGCTTTTTCAGGTATCTCGCACTTCTGCGAGCGTGTGATCAAGCTCCTTGAGCGCGCGACGAAGGAGGATGTGTTCTCGCTTCATCGTGATCAAGGTCGCTGGAATGTCGTCGCGCTCAAGACGAGTTCCGCGAATGAATGCTCGAAGCACGATCGCATCAGGCAGAGCCT
>CAIQMJ010000844.1 GCA_903872875.1 uncultured Variovorax sp. | reverse complement strand
GGTCGAGGCGATCAAGCTCGGTGCCTGCCACTACCTGGCCAAGCCGTCGAACACCGACGACATCGAGGCCGCCTTCGGCCGCGCCGAGGGCACGACCGAAGTCGAACTCACGAACCGCGCGACTTCCATCAAGACGCTCGAATGGGAACGCATCCACGAGATGCTGGCCGAGACCGGCTTCAACATCTCCGAGACCGCACGCCGCCTGGGCATGCACCGGCGCACGCTCGCGCGCAAGCTGGGCAAGCAGCAGGTCAAGTAGCGCCGGCCGACATCGTCAGGCCGCCTGCTCCGCGGGCAGGCCCGGAATACCGATGCTCTCGGCATTGCGCAGGCAGTCGAGCATCTCCGCCACCGCCGTGCGCTTGGCGCTGCCGGCGTTCCAGTACATCGATACCGAACCGAAGCCCGACAGCCGCATCGGCAGGATGCGCATCGCGCCCAGCCGCGCGAAGCGCTGCGCCGTCCGATGCGAGGCCACGCCGATCATGTTGCTGTTGTTGAGCAGCGTGACGTTGACGGTGACCGAGTTCGATTCGACATGGTCGCGCGGCAGCGTCCGGCCTTCCGCGGCCAATGCGGCTTCGAGCGCGTCGCGGATCGGCGTGCCCTTGGGCCAGACCAGCCAGCGGTAGTCGAACATGTCGGCCCAGTCGAGTGCCTCGTGCTTGAACAGCTGGTGCTGCGGCCGTGCGACGAAGTGCAGCGGCTCCATGTAGAGCACCTCGGTGCGGATCAGCTCCTGGTCGTACGCCGCCGTGGTGCGGCCCACGATGATGTCGAGTTCGGCGTTGGCGAGCTGGCGCATCAGAAGGTCCATCGTGCTTTCGACCAGCCGCACGTGCGAGCGCGGCATCTGCTGCAGCAGCCGCAGCACCGCCAGCGGCACGGTGTCCGAAGCGGAAGCGCCGGACGTGCCGACCGCGACCAGGCCGCTGCCGCCCTCCAGCATGGCCGACATGTCGTCGCGCGCCATGTCGAGCTGTGCCTCGATGCGCTGGGCATGCGCGATCAGCGCGTCCCCATGCACGGTGGGCCGCAGTCCGCGCGCGAGCCGCTCGAACAGCGGCAGGCCGATGTCGTCTTCCAGTTCCTTCAGCCATTTCGACAGGCCGGGCTGGGTGCTGTGGAGTTCCTGCGCCGACTGGCTCATGTTGCCGGTGCGCGCCAGGCTCAGAAGCATCTGCAGGTTGCGCAGACGCAGCCGCTGCGTCCAATCCATGGGGTTAACCCTCAGAGCAATACGCATCTCGATATGGATGCGAACAAAAGATGATTTTACGGAGTATGGGTCGCTGGAAATAATTGCTGCACCGACGGCGGGAGGCCCCATAGAGCCGTTCTTGCCGCCATCGTTCATCCATTTTTCAGGGGAGACAAAGACATGCCCGACAACACCACCCAGGACGAAAGCCGCAGCGCCTACTACGCCCGCATCGGCCAGCAGAACATGGCGCCGCTGTGGGAATCGCTGCACGCGCTGGTGCCGAAGCAGCCGCGGCCCAAGGCCGTTGCCGCGATCTGGAAATACGCCGACATCCGCTCGCTGGTCATGCAGGCCGGCCAGGTGATCAGCGCCGAGGAAGCGGTGCGCCGCGTGCTGATCCTCGAGAACCCGGGCCTGCCCGGCACGTCGAGCATCACGTCGACGCTGTACGCGGGCCTGCAACTCATCATGCCGGGCGAGATCGCGCCCAGCCACCGCCACACGCAATCGGCCCTGCGCTTCATCGTCGAAGGCAAGGGCGCCTGGACCGCCGTCAACGGCGAACGCACCACGATGCACCCCGGCGACTTCATCATCACGCCGTCCTGGAACTGGCACGACCACGGCAATCCGACAGTCGAGGACGGCGGCGAGCCGGTGGTCTGGCTGGACGGGCTGGACATTCCGCTGCTGGTGCACCTGGACGCCGGCTTCGCGGAGAACCACAGCGAGTCGATGCAGGCCGTGGTACGGCCCGAGGGCCACAGCTGGGCGCGCTTCGGCCACAACATGATGCCGCTGCGGCACAAGGTGACCGACCCGACCTCGCCGATCTTCAGTTACCCCTATGCGCGCAGCCGCGAGGCGCTCGACAGCCTCTATCGGCTGGGCGAGCTCGACGCCTGGGACGGCGTGAAGCTGCGCTACAGCAACCCCGCGACCGGCGGCTGGCCGATGCCCACCATGGCGACCTTCATGCAACTGCTGCCGGCCGGCTTCCAGGGCAAGACCTACCGCAGCACCGACGCGACCGTGTTCTGCGTGGTCGAAGGCCGCGGCACGGTGCGCATCGGCGACCAGCACTTCGAATACCAGCCGCGCGACGTGTTCGTCGTGCCCTCGTGGCAGCCGGTGCAACTGGCCGCCGTCAGCGACGCGGTGCTGTTCAGCTACTCCGATCGCCCGGTGCAGGCCGCGCTCAACCTGCTGCGCGAAGAGCGCAGCTGATCTTCTTTCGTCTTCCGATTCTTCAGGGAAAAACACCATGGCTTTCGTCTTCAACCCCGCTCCCACCGTCGCCGTACCCGTTGCCGGCAGCGACGAGCAGTTCGCGGTGCGCCGCGTGTACTGCGTCGGCCGCAACTATGCCGCGCACGCCCGCGAGATGGGCTTCGACCCCGATCGCGAACCGCCCTTCTTCTTCTGCAAGCCGGCCGATGCCGTGATCCCCGTTGCCGATGGACAGACGCTGGAACTGCCCTATCCGGCCAAGACCGCCAACTACCACTACGAGGCCGAACTGGTGGTCGCGATCGGCAAGGGCGGCTCGGACATCCCGCGTGAAAAGGCGCTCGAACATGCCTGGGGCTACGCCGTCGGGCTGGACATGACCCGCCGCGACCTGCAGATGAAGATGCGCGAAATGGGCCGCCCGTGGGAGATCGGCAAGGCCTTCGATGCGTCGGCACCGATCGCGCCGCTTCACAAGGCAGAGACCGTCGGCCACTTCGACAGCGCGGCGATCTGGCTGACCGTGAACGGTGCCGACCGTCAGCGCAGCGACGTGTCGCACCTGATCTGGTCGGTCGCCGAAACCATCGCCGACCTGTCGACCTACTTCCGCCTCGAACCGGGCGACCTGATCTACACCGGCACGCCCGAAGGCGTGGGCGCGGTGGTGCGCGGCGACCTGATGAAGGTCGGCGTCGACCGCCTGGGCGAGCTGTCGGTGCGCGTGGTCTGATGCAGCTCTACAACTTCTTCAACAGCTCGACCTCGTACCGCGTGCGCATCGCGCTCGCGCTGAAGGGCCTGCCGTACGACTACGTGCCGGTGAACATACGCGCCGGCGCGCACCGCGACGCGGGCTACGTGGCGGAGGTGAATCCGTCGGCCGCGGTGCCGGCGCTGGTCGACGGCGACTTCAGCCTGGGCCAGTCGCTGGCCATCATCGACTACCTCGACGCGCGGCATCCGGTGCCGCGGCTGCTGCCGCAGGACGCCGCGGCCCGCGCACGCGTGCTGGAGCTGTCGGCCGCCATCGCCTGCGACATCCATCCGGTGAACAACCTGCGCGTGCTGCGCTACCTGCAGGACACGCTGGGCGTGACGCCCGCGCAGAAGGACGCCTGGTACCGCCACTGGATCGACGAAGGCCTGGCCATCGTCGAGCGCCTGCTGGAACGCCACGGCCACGGCGACTGGTGCTTCGGCGATGCGCCGACGCTGGCCGACTGCTGCCTGGTGCCGCAGATCGCCAACGCACAGCGCATGGGCTGCGACACATCGGCCTATGTCCGGACGATGCGCGTGTATGCGCATGCCAGCGCCCACCC
>CAIQMJ010000843.1 GCA_903872875.1 uncultured Variovorax sp. | reverse complement strand
GGGTCCAGGTAGAACTGGCCGACCTTTTGGCCGGCGCGTTCGATACGGTAGAACTCGACGCTCGGATGCCAGACCGGCGCGCTGTCTCGGCGGATCGACACTTCGAACAACGTCTCGACGATCTTGAACAGCCCGGCCATGACCTTTGGCGCCGGGAAGTACTGTTTGACCTCCTGCTCGCTGAAGGCATAGCGCGCCTCCTTGAGCTTCTCGCCGACGTACGTCCAGTCCCAGGGCTGCGGATCGAGCAGGCCCAGCTCATTCGACGCGAAGGCGCGCAGATCGGCCAGATCCCGTTCGCCATACGGCTTGGCCTTGGTGGCGAGGTCGCGCAGGAACTTCACGACCTGCTCAGGCGATTCCGCCATCTTCGGGACGACCGACAGTTCGCCGAAGTTGCGGTAACCCAGCAGTCTGGCTTCTTCCTCGCGCAGCGCGAGGATCTCGGCGATCAGTGCGGTGTTGTCGAATTCCGGCTTGCCGAACTCGCTGGCCCGCGTGGCGTAGGCGCGGTAGAGCGTCTCGCGCAACGGGCTTCGCTTGGCGAACTGCATCACCGGCAGATAGCACGGCATCTTCAGCGTGAGCTTGTAGTCGGCGCGGCCTTCGGCTTCCGCAGCGGCGCGTGCGGCGCCGATCACGTCGGCCGGCACGCCTTCGAGTTCACCGAATTCGACGTAGTGCGCGAAGGCGTCCGTGGCGTCCAGCGAGTTCTCGCTGAACTTCTGGCTCAGTTCGGCCTGGCGCTCCTGGATGGCCGCGAAGCGTTCCTTTGCTGCGCCCTGCAATTCCGCACCGCCGAGCACAAAGTTGCGCACGGCGTTGCGGTGCGCCTGGCGCTGCTCGGCGTTGAGCGACGCGACGTCGATGGCCTTGTACTTGGCGTACAGGCGCTCATCGGAGCCCAGACGTGTCCAGAAGGCCGTCACGCGTGGCATCGCGTCGTTGTAGGCTGCCCGCAGCTCGGGCGTATCTGCCACCGCGTTCAGGTGTCCGACGGCGCCCCATGCGCGGCTGAAGCGCTCGGACGCCACGTCCAGCACTTTCGAGATTGCCAGCCATTCCGCGGGAAAGTCCGGCGCTGTCACGGTCTGCAAGGCTGCATCGGCATCGGCCAGCAGGATGTCGACGGCGGGCGCCACGTGCTCGGGCCGGATCTGGTCGAACAGCGGGAGGTCGGTGAAATCGAGGAGCGGATTGGTCATTGTTGGCATCTGGCGGCGCGCGCCTCAAGTTCAAGTCAGCCGGCGGAACGTTCCGCGGCCTCGAGCGTGTTCACGAGCAGCATGGTGATCGTCATCGGGCCGACGCCGCCCGGCACTGGCGTGATCCAGCCTGCCACTTCGCGAACACCCGCGAAGTCGACGTCGCCGCAGAGCTTGCCTTCGTCGTTGCGGTTCATGCCCACGTCGATCACGACGGCGCCGGGCTTGACCATGTCGGCCGTGAGCACGTTGCGCTTGCCGACCGCAGCCACGATCACGTCGGCCTGGCGCGTCATTGCACCCAGGTCGGCGGTGGCGCTGTGGCAGATGGTCACGGTCGCGTTCTTGGCCAGCAACATCAGCGCCATCGGCTTGCCGACGTTGTTGCTGCGGCCGATCACTACGGCATGTTTGCCGCGCAGGTCGCAACCGATGGATTCGAGCATCTTCATGCAGCCGTAGGGCGTGCAGGGCCAGAAACCAGGGGCGCCCGTCAGCAGTGCACCGGCGCTGGCGACATGGAAGCCATCCACGTCCTTTTCGGGCGCGATGGCCTCGATGACCTTCTGTGCGTCGATGTGCGCCGGCAGCGGCAGCTGCACGAGGATGCCGTGGACAGTCGGGTCGTTGTTGAGTGCATCGACGCGCGCGAGCAGTTCGGCTTCGCTGAGCTCGGCCGGGTATTTCTCCAGCACCGAATGCAGGCCGTTTGCTTCGCAGGCCTTCACCTTGTTGCGGACGTAGACATGGCTGGCGGGATCCTCGCCCACCAGCACCACGGCCAAGCCGGGTGTCACGCCGCGGGTCTTGAGCGCTGCGGTGCGTTGGGCCACATCGGCGCGGAGGGTGCGAGCCAGGGCATTGCCGTCGATCAATTGAGCTGTCATCGGGAAAGCATTTTCCAAGTAAAAACGCCCGCTTGCGCAGGCGTGGGGGCCACGGTGCCTATCGAGGCGATAGCGAGCGGGTTCAGGGCGCCTTCGCCGGCGGCTGTGCCTGACCGAGTGCGATCTTCAGCAGGTCGGCGACCGTGTTGGCATTGAGTTTCTCCATGATGTTGGCGCGATGCGCCTCCACCGTCTTGATGCTGATCCCGAGGTCGTCGGCGATCTGCTTGTTCAGGCGGCCGGCGACGATGCGCTCGAGTACCTGCGCCTCGCGGCCGGTGAGCTTGGACAGCAGGGCATCGCGGCTGGCCGATTGCTGGTGCTGCGCGAACGCGCCGCGTGCGTGTTCGAGCATGCGTTCGACGAGGGCCACGAGTTCGTCTTCGTTGAAAGGCTTCTGGATGAAATCCATCGCGCCTTTCTTCATGCTGTCGACCGCCATCGGGACGTCGCCGTGGCCTGTGATGACGACGATCGGCAGCGGCGAACGGCGTTCGATCAGTCGGTCCTGCAGTTCGAGGCCTGTCATGCCACCCATGCGGATGTCGACGATCAGACAGGCCACCTCGCGGGAGTCGTAGCGCGACAAGAAGGATTCGGCTGAATCGAAGCATCGGACCCGGTAGTCCTTGCCCTCCAGCAGCCACTGGAGTGAATCACGAACGGCCTCATCATCATCGACGACATAGACCGTGCCCTTCTTCGGAATCAAACTCATGCGGGTACCTTTGCCTCGTCGTTTGCTACGGAACTGATAGCGTCAATCACCGGAATCCAGAAGGAGAAACGGCATCCGACCACGTCGGGTCCATTGTAGATGTTCTCCGCTTGCATGCGGCCCCGATGCGACTCGACGATCGTGCGGCAAAGGTTCAAGCCGATGCCCATGCCTTCCGGCTTGGTCGAGAAGAAGGCTTCGTAGAGCCGGTCCATGACTTCGGGCGCCAGGCCGGCGCCGGTGTCCTGCACCGAGAACTCGACCGCCTTATGGCCTTCGATGACTTTCGGCAACACGCGCAACTCGACGCTGCGCCGGGCCAGCGGGCGCTCGGCCAGGTCGATCGATTCGGCCGCGTTCTTCAGCAGATTGACCAGGACCTGCTCGATCAGGATCGGGTCGACCAGCACGATCGGCAGCCGCGCCGCGACGTAGTGGTTGAGCCTGACGTTGCGCCGTCGCAATTCGATGCCCGCGAGCTCGACCGCCTCGCTCACCATCAGCGCAACGTCCGACGGCGTGCGGTTCGGCTCGCTGCGCTTCACGAACGAGCGGATGCGCTGGATGATCTGGCCGGCACGCTGCGCCTGCCGCGAAGTCTTCTCAAGCGCGGCAATCAGCGTGTCCGAATCGATCTGCTGGTTCTTGATGCGCGACATCATCCCGTTGCAGTAGTTGCTGATTGCGGTCAGAGGCTGGTTGAGCTCATGCGCCACGCTCGACGCCATCTCGCCCATCGTGATGAGCCGGCTGGCGGACTGCGCGCGGTCGGCCTGCGCCGCGGCCTGCTCCTCGGCATCGCGGCGTGGCGTGATGTCGGTGGCGATCACCAGCTGGGCGAGCCGCCCGTCGACCCAGGTCAGGTAACGCGAACGCACTTCGAGCCACTTGCCCAACTCGGGCACGAAGATCTCGTTGTTGGCCGGCTGCGCCGTCGTCAGCGTGTCGATCGGCAGGCCTGCAAAGGGGTCGACATCGTCCAATGCCTCGTCCTGCGCAGCCGAGGCCGGGACGCCGGCCTGCGCCACCATGCCGAGGTGGCCGACAGTGTTGGAGCCGAACCAGAGCCTGTACAGCTTGTTGGCGAACAGCAGCTCCTCGCTGCCGATCGGCGCTACCGACACGGCGGCGTCGAGTGCCTCCAGCACGGTCGTGAATCGCTCGTACGACGCCGACAACTGCTCGCGGATGCGGGTCGGCTCGGTGATGTCGGTCATCGACGTCATCCAGCCGGTCTGGTGGCCGCGTGCGTCGATCAGCGGCGACACGTACAGCCGCGCATTGAAGACGCTGCCGTTCTTGCGCTTCACGCGCACCTGGAAGCCGCCGGGCAGGGCACGGCCGTGGATTTCTTCCTCGAGCCGCTCGTTCATCACTTCGCGGTCGGTCTCCAGCCAATAGGGGAACGGCGGCTTCTGCCCGACCAATTCGGCCTCGCTCCAGCCGGTCATGGCGCAGAAGGCTGCGTTCACATAGGTGATGCGACCTTCGAGGTCGAGTACGCGCATGCCGGTGAGCATGGAATTTTCCATGGCGCGCCGGAAGTTCGTCTCGACGATCAGCGCCTGCTGCGCCTGGAGCCGCTTGCGCGTGTGGCGCCAGGTGCCGATCAGCATCCAGCTGGTGAGCACGCTCAGCGCGCCGACCAGCCAGAAGAGCCCGTTGCCCACTACGCCTTGCGATGTCCGATAGGCCTGCGCCCGCAAGACGAGCGCATTGCCAACCGGCGACACGGGCACTTCATATTCATTGGTGCTCTCGATCCAGGGCAGCAGGCGCGTCACCGTTTCCCTGGGGTTGGCGACGGTGTTGCCCGCGATGACGCCGCCCTTGGCATCGAGCATCGCGAGGGCATAGCGCGCCGAGACTTCGGCCGGCATGCCGTAACGCAGCAAGCCGTCGACCGAGAACTCGCCCATCAGCACGCCCGCGAACAGGCCCTGGTCGAACAGCGGAATGTGGAGCTGCAGCATCGGCGGCGGATCGCTGCCGGCCACCGGCTGCGAGTACACCGGCTGGCGCAGTTCGCGTGCGAGCGCGTAGTTGCTTTCGGTGTCCCCGGGGCGCAGGATGTCGCCGATGGTGTGCTGGAGCGCAGGGTGCACGCTCGGTCCCGCGTAGCCGGCCTTGAAGCGGCGCCGATCATCGACCCAACTGACGGCCTGCAGTTCCGGAAACTGGCTGACCAGCGATTCGGCGCGGCTGGTGAATTCGGCGGCATCGATTTCGCCGTTGGACGCATCGCGCGCGATGCGCATCAACTGCTCCTGCCGCTCCAACAGCCGCAGGCGGACGCGTTGCTGTGCGTATTCGACATCGCGCTTGACGGATTCCTGCTCGCGTTCGACTTCCTCGACCCGCAGATACCAGAACGCCGACGCGATGGCTGCCAGGAACAGCAGCACTGCGGCCAGCGGCGCCAGCATCGCAACGGCGTCCTGCAACATGGGCGTCTGGCGGCGCCACCAGCGTCGCCACCAGGAAAGTGGCGATGCTTTCACAGCGCTGCGCGCCACCGCGATCGGGGAGAAGAGGGGCATCCGGCGAGTTTAGGGGACGGTCCTCGTCCGACGCGGGTTTGGCGGCGATTCTGCTCTCCATGCGTCTTATATTTCATAATAAGAAATCACTATGCACCATTTGGAATCGCCCGATTTCTGTGAGAAACTCCCGCGCGCTGCGGAATACCGCACTAAATTACCGCCACAACCTCATCAGGAGACACGCATGTCGGCAATCCCCGAGAACTCATTCGGCTCGGCCGCGAACGACGCGGATGCACAGGAAACCCGTGAATGGATGGACGCGCTGTCTGCCGTCATCCAGAGCGAAGGCCCCGATCGGGCGCATTTCCTGTTGGAGCAACTGCTCGAGCATGCGCGCCAGAACAGCGTCGACATGCCCTTCTCGGCCAACACCGGCTACGTGAACACGCTCGAGCCCGAGGTGGAAGCACGCAGCCCCGGCAACCTCGAGATCGAACAGCGCCTGCGTGCCTACATGCGCTGGAATGCCATGGCGATGGTGGTCAAGGCCAACCGCCACCATCCGCCGGAGGGCGGTGACCTCGGTGGCCACATCGGCTCCTTCGCCTCGCTGGCCAGCATGTTCGGTGCAGGCTTCAACCATTTCTGGCATGCCGAGAGCGAAAACCACGGCGGCGACCTGCTGTACATCCAGGGCCACGTGTCGCCCGGTATCTACGCCCGCGCATATCTCGAAGGCCGGTTGAGCGAGGAGCAACTGCTCAACTTCCGCCAGGAAGTCGACGGCAAGGGGCTGTCGAGTTATCCGCACCCGAAGCTCATGCCCGAGTTCTGGCAGTTCCCTACGGTGTCGATGGGCCTTGGCCCGCTGATGGCGATCTACCAGGCGCGCTTCCTGAAGTACCTGCACGCCCGCGGCATCGCGAACACCGAGAACCGCAAGGTCTGGGTGTTCTGCGGCGACGGTGAAATGGACGAAGTCGAATCGCTGGGCGCCATCGGCCTGGCCGCGCGCGAAAAGCTCGACAACCTGATCTTCGTGGTCAACTGCAACCTGCAGCGTCTGGACGGCCCGGTGCGCGGCAACGGCAAGAT
>CAIQMJ010000842.1 GCA_903872875.1 uncultured Variovorax sp. | reverse complement strand
GTTGTTGACCAGCACGTCGAAAGCGACTTCCTGCGTCAGCCGGGTCACGCCGGCGAGGTCGGTCACGTCCATCGCATGCGGGATGCAGCCGGTGCGCTCGGCCAGTGCGGCCAGCGCGTCGGCGCTGCGGGCCAGCGCATGCACCTGCACGCCTTCCTTGCAGAGGCGCTCGACCGTGGCGGCGCCGATGCCGGAGGAGGCACCGGTCACCAGCGCGGTCTTGTAGTCGGAGAAGGGCATGTTCGGGTCCTTGGAATTCAATGCGCCAAGCGCGGTGTGGAATGGATTCTGTCGAGCGCCCCATCGGAGCGCCAAGACGGATTGGCTGTGTGGCGATAAGTCGACCTTATGCCTCGATCCGTGCGCACCAGAGGCGTGCCGATGCACTGCATGCGGTCGCTCATTGGCCAGCCAGCTGCCGCGAGATCGGCACCACGCGGCCGCCCGTGGCGGCGATGTCGTCGCGCACCGCACGTGCCAGGTCGAGCGCACCCGGCGTGTCGCCGTGCAGCAGGATCGAGTCGACGTGCATCGGCAGCCGCTTGCCGTGGTAGCTGGTGACCGTGCCGTCGGTCAGCAGTTGGCGCACGCGGGCCAGCACCTTGGCCTTGTCGTGGATCACCGCATCGGGCAGCTTGCGTGGTACCAGCAGGCCGTCGTCGTCGCAGGCGCGGTCGGCCAGGAAGGTGATGGCGGTGCGCAGTCGGTTGCGTGCCGCCGCGCCTTCGATCGCCGCGCTGACGGAGGTGCTGACGATCAGCGACGGATCGAAGCGCGCCACCGCGGCGACCAGCGGATCCGCCAGCGCAGGGTCGGCCGCGGTCATGTTGCCGAGCGCACCGTGGAAGCTCATGTGCGTCATGCGATGGCCGGCCGCCCGCGCCATGCCGGCCAGTGCGGCGAGCTGGTAGGTCACGTAGCTCGCGAGTTCGCCGACGTCGATCTGCATCGGCCGGCGGCCGAAGCCCATCAGGTCGGGAAAGCCGACATGCGCGCCGACGTCGACGTTGCGCCGCAGCGCCAGGCGCACGGTGCGGTCCATGATCACGGGGTCGCCGGCATGGAATCCGCAGGCCACGTTGGCCGACGAAATCACTTCGAGCAAGGCCTCGTCCTCGCCCATGCGCCAGGGGCCGAAGCCTTCGCCGAGGTCGGCGTTCAGGTCGATGTCCATGTTCGTTCCTTCTTGAGGATGTCAGGGCGCCGCATGCGGCCGGATGCCGAGCAGCGGCGTGCCGTAGCCCACGGCGGTGCCCGCGGCAATGAACGGTGCGCCGACCGTTCCGGCGCAGGGCGCCCGCACGGGCAACAGCAGCGCGCCGATCCTCAGCAGGCCGACGAACTGGTCTTGTACGACCGGCGCGCCCGCGCGCACGAAGGGCGCCGGCCGCAGCGGATGCGCGTCCAGGAACACGCCGACCGACGGAGCAGTCACGATCACGGCGCCGTCGGCTGGTCCGGGCGTCGACCCTTGCGCTGCCGCCGCGGGCGGTTTCGGTTCGGCTACCGTGTCTGCACCGGTGCGTCCGCGCCGCAGGCGCAAGCGCCCCGTCGGTGCATCGAGCGTCAACAGGTCGATGTCGGTCTCGGCCAGCCAGCCGGCCAGTTGTGTGGGGTCGATGGATTCCATGGGCTCAGTTCCTCGGCGAAGCCAGGCGATGCAGTGACAGCAGCCGCTCGCAGCCGGCCAGCCAGGCCTGCACCTCGGCCTGCGCAGCCACGGCGTCTTCGTAGGTGGTTTCGATGAAGCGGACGCGGCTGCCGATCGGCGCCTGGCCGAGTCGCCACAGGTCCGCCTCGATCACGGTGCCGAACTTCGGATAGCCGCCGGAAGGCTGCGCATCGCGCATCTGCACGATCGGCTGGCCGCCGGGCGGCACCTGGATCACGCCCGGCACGATGCCGTGCGAGCGCATCTCCATCGGCGCGATCGGCACCAGCGCTTCACCGGCCAGGCGATAGCCGTAGCGATCGCTCTGCGCGGTGATCTTCCATTCGCCGGCCCAGAAGGCCGCGCGCGACGATTCGCGGTAGCGCAGGTACTCGGCGGCCGGCAGCACGCGCACCGCGGGACAGCCATCGACGCTCAGCGGCAGCGCCAGGGTTGGCGGGACCAGCCCGACATCGGTGTGTGGCCGGATGCCCTGGGCCGCAGCATCGAGCCTGTCGCCGCGCCGCAGCGCCCTGCCCTCATGGCCGCCGAACGCGCCTCGCAGCTGGGTGCTGCGAGAGCCGAGCACTTCGGCCACGTCGACACCGCCTGCGAGCGCCAGGTAGGCCCGGCTGCCGTTGCGCGCGGCCGGCAGGCCCAGGCTCAGCACATCGCCCTGGCGGGCCTGCACGGCCCACCAGGGCGGGACCGGCCGATCGCCGAGGCGCGCGTCGCAATCGGCGCCGGTCAGCGCGAAGGCGCAGTCCTCGGTGAAGCGGACCTGAAATGGAAACACGGGTATCTCGATCGCGGCCGCGTTCGCATCGTTGTCGAGCAGCAGATTGCCGGCGGCGAGCGCGAGCCGGTCCATCGCACCGGAGGTGCCGACGCCATGGCGCAGGCTGCCGAGGCGGCCCTGGTCCTGCACGGTCGCCAACGCGGCACTGGAGAGGATTTCGATCATCGGACGATGCCCTGGACACGGAAGCGGATCTGGTCGCCCGCCTGCAGCACCGCGGGCGGATCGCGCCGCGGGTCGAAGAATTCCATCGCGGTCCGGCCGATGGTGTGCCAGCCGCTCGGCCCGGCCGAGGCCGACACGCCGGTCTGCACGCCGCCGATCGACACCGACCCGCCCGGCACGCTGAGGACCGGCAC
>CAIQMJ010000841.1 GCA_903872875.1 uncultured Variovorax sp. | reverse complement strand
GCCCATGACCGTTCCCGGGCCGACACGTGTCAGATCAACGCTGTCAATGGATTGCATTTGTTTTTCCTTTTTCAAGCCGCGTGGGGTGGATCAACGGATCCGGTAGCCGAGGCTATTGCGCCACGTCATTCATTTCGGCATGAAAGGAATTCTAGGTGTCAAGTCCGTTGATCAAACCATGTGCATCCGTTGAATTGCTTCAGGGGTATTCAAAAATCGGAATTCTCATTTCGGCCATACGGGGAAATGGTTCGGGTTGCTACCTGCGCGCACGCGCCGCCGGGCTCGGCCGGACCGTTCTGTGTGAAAGACGTGGAGAAGGGGCGCGCCGGTGGCTAGCGCGCCGCAGCACTCAGCGCAGGCGCCCGCTCAGGTAGGGCTCGGGGTCGACGGCGGTGCCTTGCTTGCGGATCTCGAAGTGAAGCTTCACCTTGTCGGTGCCGCTGCTGCCCATCTCGGCGATCTGCTGGCCCTGCTGCACCACGTCAGTCTCCTTGACCAGCAACTTCCGGTTGTGTGCATAGGCCGTCAGGAAGGTCTCGTTGTGCTTCACGATGATCATGTTGCCGTAGCCGCGCATGTCGCTGCCAGCGTAGACCACGCGGCCGTCGGCCGATGCCCGCACTGGATCGCCCGCGCTGCCGGCGATGTCGATGCCCTTGTTGCCCTGGCCGTTGAAGCGCGCGACGGTGGCGCCCGCCGCGGGTCGGATGAACTGCTGCTGCGGCCGTGTCGGGTTCGCGTTGGGTGCTCCCGCCTGACCCGATGCGCCGCGCGGCGGCGTGGTGGTACAGGCTGCAAGCCCGGCGATCGTCAGCGCGATCAGGCCGGTGCGAAGCAGCGGGAGCGAAGTGCGTGTGTGTCTGGCGTGCATGACGCTTGGAAGCCGGTCGCGGGCTCAGGTTCCCGGCATGGCTGCATGGCCGGCCGGCGCGATCAGCCTCTGCAGCAGCGGCTGGCGTGCCAGCACTGCGTCGCGCGGGCCGGTATCGACCACTCGTCCGGCATCCATCAGCACCACCGTGTCGAAGCGGTCGAGCAGGCTCAACCGGTGGATCGATGCGATCAGGCAGGCTTCGGGAAACGCCTGCGCGATGCGTTCCAGCACGCGTGCCTCGGTGGCCGCATCGAGCGCGCTGGTCGGTTCGTCGAGCAGCAGCAGCGTGCTGCCTTGCGCCGCGAGCACGCCGCGCGCCAGGCACAGGCGCTGGCGCTGGC
Source organism: uncultured Variovorax sp. (assembly GCA_903872875.1). GTDB lineage: Bacteria > Pseudomonadota > Gammaproteobacteria > Burkholderiales > Burkholderiaceae_C > Variovorax. Next base: position 7,960 of record CAIQMJ010000841.1, on the reverse strand, counting down.
CACCCGACAGGTTGAAGCCGCGTTCCGACAGCGGTGTGTCGAGGTCGCCATGCGTGGCCTTCAGCACCTCGTCGAAGGTGCTCACGTGCAGCGCGGCCTGCAGCGCTGCATCGTCGGCCGGCTCGCCGAAGCTGAGGTTCTCGCGCACGCTGGCCTCGAAAACCTCGGTTTCCTGTGGCAGCAGCGTGGCGACATGGCGCAACCGAGGCCAGGGTGCGGCAACGCCGTCGAAGGCGAGCGTGCCGCCCTGCGGCGCATACAGACCGGCCAGCACGCGCAGCAGCGTGCTCTTGCCGCCGCCGCTCGGTCCGACCAGCGCGACACGCTGGCCGCGGCGCAGGTCGAGGGCGACGTCGTGCAGCCCGCTGCGTTGGCTGCCTTCGGCGCTGGTCGGCGCGCCGCGCGGACGGTAGTTCCAGTCGAGGCCTCGCACTTGCAGCATTTGCCAGCCGGCGCCGGCATCGATTCGCTCATCGGCCGGGATTTCGGTGCGCGACGGCGCATCCCAGATCGGCGCTGCACTGCCGTAGTCGGTGTGCATGCGAGCGAAGAACTGGAAGTTCGCTGCCATCGAAGACACCACGCCGGCTGCCTGCTGGGCGTACTGGTAGATCATGAACACGCCGCCCAGCAGCACCGCCTGGCCCGGCGAGCGGGACTGCCAGACGTAGATGACGACCAGGCCCCAGGTCAGCGTCAGGCCGAGCACGTCGACCGTGAACCATTTGCCCTCGTTCAGCACCACGGTGCGCTTGAGCGGGACGGAGATGGCCTGCATCCGCTTGTTCAGCAGCACCCGCGATGCGGCCGACAGCCGCAGGCCGATCACGGTCGAGGCATTGCCCAGGAAGTCGAGCAGGGCGGCGACGTAGCGGCGGTCGGCGTCGTTCTCGGTGCGCGCCAGCCGCATCAGCGCGCGGTCGAAGCGCAGGATGATCGCTGCGATCACCACGTAGCCGGTGATCGCGAGCGCGCCGCTGGTACGCGACAGCAGCGCCAGCGCCACCAGCGGCCCGATGAAATTGACGACGTTCGTCAGGTAGATGAACTGGTTCTGAGCGAAGTCGGACAACGCCTTGCTCGCCTGGTGCACGCGGTGCTGCAGCTCGCCCGAATGATGGCCGTCGTGCCAGGCGAGCGGCGCGGCGGCGATGCGTCCGTACAGGTCGTCGGCCAGCGACTCGCGCACCCGCAGGCCGACGTTGCGCTCCAGGATGCGGCCCGGCCCGTGCACCAGCCAGGACAGCAGGTAGACCCCGCCCACTGCGGCGATCCACCGGCCCGCACCGTCGAAGCTGCCCATCTGCAGTGCATTGATCGCCTGCGCCGCGAGCCACGGCATCGTCAGCCGCAGCAACTGGGAGCCGGTCAGCAGCGCTGTCGCGCCGAGGAATTCGCGCCGCGCGCCGGCCGCGTAGTGCCACAGCGCCCGATAGAGCTCGAGGATCGCGTTGCCGGGTGCCTTGCTCTCCACCGCCATCGGCTCACTTCACGGGGATCTGCGTGCCGCGATCGACCGGCACCGCCGTGATGCTGTTCTGCGGCGAACCCTCGACGAGCCGGTCGGAATAGGTCAGGTAGACCAGTGTGTTGCGCTTCGGGTCGACCATGCGCACCACGCGCAGGCGCTTGAACATGATCGACTGGCGCTCGCTGAATATCTCCTCGCGCTGGCGCAGCGGCTCGGAGAAAGACACCGGCCCGACCTGGCGGCAGGCGATCGAGGCTTCGGCCTTGTCCTCGGCCAGGCCGAATGCGCCCTTCACGCCGCCGGTCTTGGCGCGCGACACGTAGCAGGTCACTCCGCCGACCTTCGGATCGTCGTAGGCATCGATCACGATCTTGTGGTCGGGGCCGATCAGCTTGAAGACGGTGTCGACCTCGCCGACCTGTTCGGCCTGCGCCAGTGTCACGAAGGCGGCGCAGCAAAGAAGCAGGGCGGGGAGGGCCAGGCGATGGGTCATGAAGTCCTCAGACGATGTCGATCTCGTGCACGCGATCGAAGCTGCCGCGGCGGCGGTCTTCGAAATAGTGCTCCAGCGTTTCCTTGACGGTGCGGAAGGCAATCTCTTCCCAGGGAATCTCGTCCTCGGTGAACAGCCGCGCCTCGATCGTTTCGTGACCGGGGTCGAACCTGTCGCTCAGCAGCCGCGCGCGATAGAAGAGGTGCACCTGCCCGACCCGCACCACGCTGATCACCGAGTAAAGGCCTTCGAGCTCGTACTCGGCGCCGGCCTCCTCGTCGGTCTCGCGCGCCGCGCCCTGGGCAGTCGTCTCGTTGAGCTCCATGAAGCCTGCCGGCAGCGTCCATTTGCCCCAGCGCGGCTCGATGTTGCGCTTGCACAGGAGAATCCGGTCGCCCAGCACGGGGATCGTGCCGACGACGTTCAATGGGTTCTCGTAGTGGATGGTGTGACAGGCCGGACAGACGGCCCGTTCCTTGGTGTCGCCATCGTCCGGCACGCGGTAGACCACCGCCGTGCCGCAGTTCTTGCAATGCTTGATCGGGACGTGCAAGGGTGCTCTCGCTCAGACGACCTTGACGGTCAGCACCGGCAGGCCCTTGACCTCGCCGACCAGCGTGTCGCCGGCGACCACCGCCGCCACGCCTTCGGGCGTGCCGGTGTAGATCAGGTCGCCGGGCTGCAACTCCCAGGCGGCCGACAGGTGTTCGATGGTTTCCGCGATGTTCCAGATCAGCTTGGCCACCGTGCTGCGTTGGCGGTCGGTGCCGTTGACCTGCACAGATATCTCGGCGTTCTCGACATCGCCTGCCGCGGCGACCGGAACGATCGGGCCGATCGGCGCGCTCTGTTCGTAGGCCTTGCCGATTTCCCAGGGACGGCCCTGCTTCTTCATGTCGTTCTGCAGGTCGCGGCGCGTCATGTCCAGGCCGACCGCGTAGCCGAAGATGTGCTTGTGCGCGTCGGCCGCCAGGATGCCCTTGCCGCCCGTGCCGATCGCGGCCACGAGTTCGATCTCGTGGTGCAGGTTCTTGGTGAGGGAGGGGTAGCCGATCTCGCCCGTGGCGCCATCATCGACCACGACCAGCGCGTCAGCCGGCTTCATGAAGAAGAAGGGCGGTTCGCGGCCGGTGAAGCCCATCTCCTTCGCGTGTTCTTCGTAGTTGCGGCCCACGCAGTAGATCCGGTGCACCGGAAAACGGGCCTTCTGGCCGGCGACCGGAATGGAAACCACGGCCGGCGGGGGGAAAACGTACTCGGAAGACATCGCGTTCGGTCCTTTTTTCAAGCGAGAACGGCAGTGTGCCAGAGGGCGCGGGTCGATGCTCCACCGACGTGGCGGCGCTATGCTCGCCGCATGATGAAGCTGCACAACTACTTCCGGTCGTCCGCCTCCTACCGCGTACGCATCGCCCTGAATCTCAAGGGGCTCGACTACGACTACGTGCCGGTGCACATCGCCCGTGGCGAGCACCTGGTCGAACCTTTCTCGGCGCTGTCGCCGGATCTGCTGGTCCCGCTGCTGGAGGAGGACGAAGCCGATGGCGGCGCGCGCCTCACGCAGTCGCTGGCCATCATCGAATACATCGACGAGGTTCATCCGGCGCCGGCGTTGCTGCCGGCCGATCCGCTGGGCCGCGCCCGCGTCCGTGCGCTCGCGCAGGTCATCGCCTGCGAGACGCACCCGGTCAACAACCTGCGCGTCCTCAAGTACCTGACGCGCGAACTCAAGGTCGACGATGCGACCAAGAACGCCTGGTACCGCCACTGGGTCGGCGAAGGCCTGGCTGCCTTCGAGCGCCAGTTGGCGTTGCTGCCGGCGGGCCGCTACTGCCACGGCGATACGCCCACGCTCGCCGATTGCTGCCTGGTGCCGCAGATCTTCAATGCCCAGCGCTTCGATTGCGACCTGAGCGCCTTCCCGCGGACCATGGCGGCGTACGAGGCTGCGAGCCAGCTCGATGCGTTCCAGCGCGCCCACCCATCGCGCTGCCCGGACGCGGAAGCCTGATGGCGTTCGCATCGGTCGGCTGGCTGACGCCCGACTGGCCCGCCCCGCCGAACGTTCGCGCGCTGTGCACCACGCGCAACGGCGGCATGTCCGCGGCACCCTACGACAGCTTCAATCTCGGCGATCACGTGGGCGATCGTCCGGCGCATGTCGCCGGCAACCGTGCGCGGCTGCGCGAGGCCATGAATGCGCATCCCGTGTTCCTTCAGCAGGTGCACGGGACCGCGGTGTCGGCGCTCGACACCGCGACGCCCGATGGCACCGTCGCCGACGCCTGCACGGCGACGCAGCCGGGCACGGCCTGCACGATCATGGTGGCGGACTGCCTGCCCGTGCTGTTCGCCGACGCCGCGGGTGCGCGCGTGGCGGCGGCGCATGCGGGATGGCGCGGCCTGGCGGCGGGCGTGCTGGAGCAGACGCTGGCCTGCTTCGACCCGGCCGGCGCCAGCGGTCCGCCAATGGCGTGGCTCGGCCCATGCATCGGGCCGAACGCCTTCGAGGTCGGCGACGAGGTCAAGGCTGCGTTCGAATCCGGGGCCGCCGAGGCCGCCGCCTGCTTCCGGGCGACCGGTGCGCCGGGCAAGTGGTGGGCCGATCTGCCGGCGCTGGCACGGCAGCGCCTGCATGCGGCGGGCGTGTCGCAGATCCACGGCAACGACGGCAGCGACGCCTGGTGCACCGTGCGCAATCCGCTACGTTTCTTTTCCCATCGGCGCGACCGGCTCAGCGGGCGCTTCGCCGCCTGCATCTGGCTGGCCTGACGTGCCGGCCGCGCCAGGCGCGGCGCTGCGGCGCGCGGCTTCCTGTGCGGCGATTTCCCTGGCCTTGAGTGCGCGCCGTCGTGCCGGCGTGCCCATCAGGTACAGCACCAGCGCCATCGGCGCCAACCCGTACAGCACGAAGGTGACGATCGCGCCGAGCACCGTGCCAGTGGTGTTGGTGGCCTCGGCCACGGCCATCATCAAGGCCACGTAGAGCCAGCCGATCACGACGATGTACATGCGCGCAGAACCAGGTTTGAAGCGGGTCGAAAAGGATTTGAAAGGGGCGAAACGGGCTTTCGGCGTTGTGGGGGCCAGACGAATGCAGGATACTCAAAAAACAGTCCAGACCCAGGCGAGGAACAGGAGACTCCATGACACAGCAGGCCAATATGGCAGAGGCCTTTGCGCCGTTTCAGCAGGCGTTGACCCAGGGATGGGGCAGGGCGCTCGAGTCCTTCCGATCGATGGGCGTGGATGCACCGGGCGCGCTGGGCGCCATGGGCACGCCGCCGCAGATGCCGAAGTTCTCGTTCGCGCAGGACAAGCTCGACGGCATCCGCACCCAGTATCTGGCCGACACCGCCGAACTCTGGCAGCAGGGCTTCGCGGCCAAGCCTGCGGGCGACAAGCGCTTCGCGGCCGAAGCCTGGCACAGCAATCCGATGTCGTCCTTCGCCGCGGCCGCTTACCTGCTCAATGCGCGCACGCTGCTCGGCATGGTCGACGCCGTGGAGACCGATGCGAAGACCCGGGCGCGGCTGCGCTTCGCTGTAGAGCAGTGGCTGGCCGCCACCGCGCCCAGCAACTCCCTGGCGCTGAATGCGGACGCACAGAAGAAGGCGCTCGACACGCAGGGCGAGAGCATCGCCAAGGGCATGCAGAACCTGATGAAGGACGTGCAGCAGGGCCATGTGAGCATGACCGACGAAAGCGCATTCGAGGTCGGCCGCAACGTCGCGACGACCGAGGGCGCGGTGGTGTTCGAGAACGAGCTGTTCCAGCTGCTCGAATACAAGCCCCTCACGGCCAAGGTGCACGAACGGCCGTTCCTGCTGATACCGCCCTGCATCAACAAGTTCTACATCCTCGATCTTCAGCCCACGAACTCGCTGATCCGCTATGCGGTGTCGCAGGGACACCGGGTGTTCGTCGTGAGCTGGCGCAACCCGGACGACTCGCTGCGCGACGCCACCTGGGACGACTACATCGAGAACGCCGCGATCAAGGCGATCCACGTCGTGCAGGAGATCGGTGGGACCGAGCAGATCAACACGCTGGGCTTCTGCGTCGGCGGCACGATCCTCGGCACCGCGCTGGCGGTGCTGGCTGCGCGCGGCGAGAAGCCGGCCGCGTCGGTCACGCTGCTGACCACACTGCTCGATTTCCGCGACACCGGCATCCTCGACATCTTCATCGACGAGCCGATGGTGGCGTTTCGCGAACTGCAGATGGGCAAGGGCGGCATGTTGCCCGGCGCCGACCTGGCGTCGACCTTCAGCTTTCTGCGGCCCAACGACCTGGTCTGGAACTACGTCGTCGGCAACTACCTCAAGGGCGAGACGCCGCCGCCCTTCGACCTGCTCTACTGGAACAGCGACGCAACCAACCTGCCGGGCCCTTTCTATGCCTGGTACCTGCGCAACACCTACCTGGAGAACAAGCTGGCCCAGCCGGATGCGGTCACGGTCTGCGGCGAGAAGGTCGACCTCGGCCGGATCGATGTGCCGGCGTACATCTACGGCTCGCGCGAGGACCACATCGTGCCGATCGGCGGCGCTTATGCCTCGACGCAGCTGCTGTCGGGGCCACGGCGCTTCGTGATGGGCGCGTCGGGCCATATCGCCGGCGTGATCAATCCGCCGGCCAGCAAGAAGCGCAGCCACTGGATCCGCGCCGACGGCCGGCTGCCCGCCGCGCAGGCAGAATGGCTGTCCGGCGCGACCGAGCACGCGGGAAGTTGGTGGACCGACTGGTCCGACTGGCTCAAGGGCCATGGCGGCAAGCTGATCGCCGCCCCCAAGACCTACGGCAAGGCGCGCCGCTACAAGGCTGCCGAGCCTGCACCGGGCCGCTACGTCAAGGTGCGCGCCTGAAGACAACCGACGCCTCGCGCGTCAGCAACAGAGAGATCGTTATGGAAGACATCGTCATCGTTTCGGCCGCACGCACGGCCGTCGGCAAGTTCGGCGGATCGCTGGCCGGCATCCCCGCCACCGAATTGGGCGCGACCGTCATCAAGGAAGTGCTGCGCCGCGCCAATGTCGGCGTCGACCAGATCGGTGAAGTCATCATGGGCCAGGTGCTCGCAGCGGGTGTCGGCCAGAACCCCGCGCGCCAGGCGCTGCTGAAGGCCGGGATCGTGCGCGAGACGCCCGGCCTGACCATCAACGCCGTGTGCGGCTCCGGCCTGAAGGCCGTGATGCTGGCGGCGCAGGCGATCGCCACCGGCGACAGCGAGATCGTGGTCGCGGGCGGCCAGGAAAGCATGAGCCTTGCGCCGCACGTGCTGCCGAATTCGCGCAACGGCCAGCGCATGGGCGACTGGAAGCTGGTCGACACGATGATCGTCGACGGCCTCTGGGACGTCTACGGCCAGTACCACATGGGCATCACGGCCGAGAACGTGGCCAAGAAGTACGACATCAGCCGCGCCGCCCAGGACGAACTGGCGTTCGCCAGCCAGACCAAGGCCGCCGCCGCGCAGGACGCCGGCAAGTTCAAGGACGAGATCGTCGGCGTGAGCATTCCGCAGAAGAAGGGCGATCCGGTCGTCTTCGAGTCCGACGAGTTCATCAACCGCAAGAGCACGGCCGAAGCGCTGGCCGGCCTGCGCCCTGCGTTCGACAAGGCGGGCGGCGTGACCGCCGGCAACGCGTCGGGCTTGAACGACGGTGCAGCGGCGGTGCTGGTGATGACGGCGAAGAAGGCCGCATCGCTCGGCCTCACGCCGCTCGGCCGCATCGCGAGCTATGCGACGGCAGGTCTCGACCCCGCGATCATGGGCATGGGCCCGGTGCCGGCGTCGACCAAGGCGCTGCAGCGTGCCGGCTGGAAGGCGGCCGACCTCGACCTGCTCGAGATCAACGAGGCGTTCGCGGCGCAGGCCTGCGCGGTGAACCGCGAGATGGGCTGGGACACGAGCAAGGTCAACGTGAACGGCGGCGCCATCGCGATGGGTCACCCCCTGGGCGCGACCGGCGCCATGCTGCTCGGCACGTTGC
>CAIQMJ010000840.1 GCA_903872875.1 uncultured Variovorax sp. | reverse complement strand
GCGGCAGGAAGAGATCGCGACGCGCGGCCATGCGATCGAATGCCGGCTCTATGCGGAGAACCCGGCGCGGATGTTCATGCCGTCGCCCGGGCGATTGGAGCGCTACCGCGAGCCCGCTGCGGGTGCGCATCTGCGCATCGATGGCGCTTACCGCGAGGGCGACACCATCACGCCCTACTACGACCCGATGCTGGCCAAGCTGATCGCCTGGGGCGAGACGCGCGACGACGCGCGCCGGCATGCCGTCGATGCGTTGCGGCAATTCGAGATCGCGGGCATCCAGACCAATCGTGATTTCCTGATCGCCTGCCTGCGCGATCCCGCCTATGCCAAGGGCGAGGTCGACACCGGCTTCATCGACCGCCGGCGCGCCGAGCTGCTGGCCGCCCCAACCGCGTAGATACCGCGCAAGCACCGCGGCGGCCCGCCTGGCCGGTGCCGCCGCTTCCTCCGGCAGGCCGCGCGCGCCGCGCATGCCTTTCATCCACCCGTCCACCCTCCTCCTACCCATGTCAGTTCAACGCATCGGCACCGCCGCACGGATGTCGCAGGTCAACATCCACGCCAACACCATCTACCTCGCAGGGCAGGTCGCCAAGACCACCGCCGGTGAGTCCATCGGCGCCCAGACGCGGGAGATCCTCGAGCGCATCGACGGCCATCTCGCTTCGGCCGGCAGCAGCAAGGAGAAGATCCTCAGCGCCACCATCCTGTTGACCGACATGGCCGATTTCGAGGAGATGAACGCTGTCTGGGACGCGTGGGTTCCCGTCGGCCAGGCGCCCGGCCGCGCGTGCTACGAGACGAGGCTGAACCGCGAGGCGCTCGGCGTCGAAATCATCGTTGTGGCGGCGCAGTAGCGCCGGACGGGATCGCCATGAACAAGCATGCATTGGAGTTCTACATCGGCGGACGCTGGGTGCAGCCCGCCTCCGACCGCCGCTGCGCCGTGATCTCGCCCGCGAGCGAGTTGCCGGTGGCCGAGATTGCGCTCGGCAACGCAGTGGACGTCGACACGGCCGTTGCCGCCGCGCGCGCCGCCTTCGACCGCTACGCGGCAACGACGCCGGCCGAGCGGCTGTCGATGTTCGAAGCGATCATCGACGTCTACACCCGGCGCCTGGACGAGATGGCGCAGGCCATCTCGACGGAGATGGGCGCACCGATCAAGCTGGCCCGACGCGCGCAGGCGATGGCCGGACTGGGCCACCTGAAGGAAGTGGCGCGCGTAATCAAGGACTACGCGTTCGACGAGATGGTCGGCGGCACGCTGGTCACGCGCGAGCCGATCGGTGTCTGCGGGCTCATCACCCCCTGGAACTGGCCGATGAACCAGATCGCCTGCAAGGTCGGGCCGGCTCTGGCGGCGGGCTGCACCGTGGTGCTGAAGCCGAGCGAGCTGGCGCCGCTGTCGGCGCTGTTGTTCGCCGAGATCCTGGACGAGGCCGGCGTGCCGGCCGGCGTCTTCAACCTGGTCAACGGCGATGGTGCGACCGTCGGGGATGCGCTGTCTCGGCATCCCGGCGTCGACATGGTGTCCTTCACCGGTTCGAACACGGCCGGCGTGGCAGTGGCCAAGGCCGCGGCCGACAGCGTGAAGCGCGTGCACCAGGAACTGGGCGGCAAGTCGCCGAACATCGTGCTGGACGACGCGGACCTTGCCAGGGTCATTCCCGCCGCGGTCCGGGCCTGCTTCCTGAACAGCGGACAGAGCTGCGATGCGCCGACGCGGCTGCTGGTACCGGTGCAACGCCTCGATGAAGTGCTGGCCCTCGCGGCGCAGGCGGCGGACGCCATCGCGGTCGGCGATCCGGCGGCAGAAGGCACGTTCATGGGGCCGGTGGTCAGCGCCCGCCAGTTCGCCCGGATCCAGGGGCTGATCGAGATGGCGCTCGCCGATGGCGCGACGGCGCTGCGTGGCGGGCCGGGGCGACCGGAGGGCCTGGCACGCGGCTTCTACGTCAGGCCGACGGTGCTCGCCGATGTCCGCAACGACATGCGAATCGCCCAGGAGGAGGTCTTCGGGCCGGTGCTTTGCGTGATCGTCTATGCGTCGGAGGACGAAGCGGTGCGCATGGCGAACGACACGATCTATGGGCTGTCGAGCTATGTGTCGTCGAGCGATCCGGCCCGTGCGCGTGGTGTCGCGCGCCGGCTCCGGGCCGGCATGGTGCACATCAATGGCGCGCCGTCGGACTTCGCCGCACCATTCGGCGGCTACAAGGCCTCGGGCAATGGGCGCGAATGGGGTCGTCACGGCCTCGACGACTTCACCGAGCTGAAGTCGGTTTTCGGCTACGGGCCGGCGCAGGCCTGAGATCGTGTGAGCGTGAACGCCGCCGGCGTCAGTCGCCTGGCGGCGGCTCCCGCCGCGGCGCAATCGGCGCGAATGCTGGTGATGGCGGTTGCGCCCTCCTCCGCAGGTATGCCGATGTCGTCGCGACGGATGCATGTCCCAGCTGGCGACGCACCTCCTGGATCGGTCGCGGCGCGTCGCCGACGCGGCCCGCGAGCGCATGGGCGCCATGCGAATGGCGCAACCAGTGGGTGCTGGCGTTGCGCAGCTGTGCCGCCTGCGCCGGATCGCTCGCGTCCAGGCCCTGCGAAGCGGCATCGACGAGCGCCTTGATCGCCTGGTAGATGCCAGAGGCCGACCACACCGGCGGCGGGGCTCCGCCCGCCGTGAAGCGCGCCATCAGGCCCACACGTGCATTGCCGGTCGACCGCACGTCGGGCTCGAAGCCGTGGCGCCCCAGCTCGCGCTCGAACTCGCGCACCAGACGCTCCGGCAGCTGCAATGCGCGATGCTGCGCGCCCTCGCCGCGCACGGTCAGCAGCCAGCCCGCGTCGGTATGGGCG
>CAIQMJ010000839.1 GCA_903872875.1 uncultured Variovorax sp. | reverse complement strand
TTCAACGACGGCTCGATCCGCGACTACCAGTTCAAGTCGGCGCAGTGGATGATGGGCAAGAACTTCGATCGCTCGGGTTCCTTCGGCCCCGAGTTCGTGACGCCGGACGAACTGCCGCCGGGCGCCACCGGCCTCAAGCTGCAGACGCGCCTGAACGGCCGCGTGCTGCAGGAGGCCAACACCAGCGACATGATCTTCGACGTCGCCACCCTGGTGTCGGTGTGCTCGGAGCCCTTCGCCCTGCAGCCGGGCGACATCATCATCGCCGGCACGCCCGCAGGCGTGGGCTTCGCACGCAGTCCGCAGGTCTTCATGAAGGCCGGCGACGTGTGCGAGGTGGAGATCGAAGGCGTGGGGCTGCTGTCGAACCCGATCGTCGACGGCGACTGATCACCGCCCGGCAGACGCTCACCAAAAGAATAAGGAGACAAGCATGAACATGGACCGTCGTTCCTTCGTCGCGGCAGCGGGCGCCTTCGGCGCCAGCGCGCTTCTGGCACAACATGCCGCCGCCCAGCCTTCGGGCGCCCCCATCCGCGTCGGCGGCACGCTGGCCCTGACCGGTCCGCTGTCGTCGACCGGCCTCGTCCACAAGCTCACCGGCGAGATCTATGTCGACGCACTCAACAAGCGCGGCGGCCTGCTGGGCCGGCCTGTGGAATGGGTGCTGAAGGATGACCAGTCCAAGCCCGACCTGGCACGCACGCTGTACGAGCAGCTGGTTACCGCGGACAAGGTCGACCTGCTCATCGGGCCCTACGCGACCGGCGCGATCCTCTCGGCGATGGGCGTGGCGCAGCGCTACGGGAAGACCATCGTGCACCACACCTTCGGCATTCCGAACCTGGCCAAGTACGACCAGCAGTTCCCCGCCTGGGCGCTCGGGCCCGAGCCTGAGAAGACCATTCCGGCCACGGTGCTGGATGCACTGGCCGCATCGGCCCGGCCGCCGAAGACCATTGCGGTCGTGACCAGCAAGTTCCCCTCGGTGCACTTCGTCGCGCTCGGCGCGCGCGAGGTCGCGAAGCAGCGCGGCCTCAAGGAAGTGCTGTTCCTCGAGTGGGACTTCGGCAACCGCGACTTCGGCCCGATCGCCGGCCGCATCAAGGAAGCCAACCCCGATTTCATCTGGAACGGCGCCATCGGCCTCGAAGGCAACCAGCTGCTCGATGCGATGAAGAAGATCGACTACGCGCCGCTGCATCATTTCTATCACGTGCCCGCACCGGCACCGATGCTGAAAGCGCCCGAAGCCAACGGCGCGCTGGCCATCACGATCTTCGAGGATCACCCGCCCTTCACCGACAACCCCGTGGCCGCCGAATTCGTGAAGGCCTACCGGGAGCGTGCCGGCAAGGCCGGCATGCCGGACACTGCGGTCGAGACACAGGCCGCCGCCTCGTTCTCGGCGTGGCAGATCATCGAGGCCGCGGTCGTCGCGACCAAGGGCCTGGACGACAAGGCCATGGCGACATGGCTTCGTGCCAACCAGGTAGACACCATCCAGGGCAGGCTGCGCTTCAACGAGCGCGGCAACTTCGGCGCCGACCTGAACCGCGTGAAGCAGGTGCAGAACGGCAAGTGGCTCACCGTCTGGCCCAAGGACTGGGCTGCGCCCGGGGCCGCACTGCAGACCCGAGGCGTGGCCAGCTGATGAATTTTCCAAGTGCCACGCTCCTCGCGCAATCGATTCTTGCGGGCCTCTTCACCGGGGCGCTCTACGGCCT
>CAIQMJ010000838.1 GCA_903872875.1 uncultured Variovorax sp. | reverse complement strand
GTTGCGATCTCAATTTCCGAGAGTGCAGACATGATGGCCTTTGGTCTTGCCGCCGAGCACTTGCGCGACGCGATGACTGAAGTGGCACGGCACCTGTTGGCGATGGGAGCGCGGCTGGTCTACGGGGGTGATCTACGTGCGCATGGCTTTACTGAGCTCCTGTTCGAATTGGTGGCAAGACATCGACGAGACGCGGATGTCGGCGACGCTCGGCCAGCCATTGTGAGTTACTTGGCCTGGCCGGTTCACTCCGGCAAGCCCGCGCAAGAGATTCAAACGCTTGCACAGGATCTCAAGGGGCTGGCAGAGCTTCACTGCTTGGGCCAGCAAGGCCAAGAGCTAGCGCTCGATGCAATGTCGCCGGCAGGGACTGCGCAATTGCCAACGAGCGAGGAGTGGGCCGTCGGCCTCACTGCGCTGAGGCGTGTGTTGACCGATGCGAGTGATGCGAGGATTGTGCTGGGCGGGCACGTTTCGGGATTCAAGGGACGAATGCCCGGCATCGCCGAAGAGGCACTTTGTTCCTTGAGCGCGGGTCAACCGTTGTACTTGCTCGGTGGTTTTGGGGGCTGCGCGCGGGACATTGCCGAAGAGTTGCATCTGGTCCCGCACCGTCCAACGCTGGTTGTCCCCTGGGCAGGTCGCGAACAATTTTCCGGTCTGGACTCAACCGCGCTGAGGAACGGCTTGGGCAGTGATGAGAACGAGACGCTAGCCCGAACTGTTCACGTTGACGAAGCTGTGGCGTTGATGCTTCGCGGACTGTTGCGCGTTTTCGGAGGAACTGCTGCTGGACTACCGAGCACGCCACGTATTTAGATTTGGGATGTGAAGCGAGATTATTGTCGGTAACTCCAGGCTCTTGAGCTGTTTGCATCGAACGATTAGAGGCGCAGCTCGCGACGGTGACTACTCCCCCGCTCATGGCCAGGTTTTGGGATAGCAGGCGACTATGAGGCAACGCACCCGTTGCGGCGTGTCGCCTACGCCCCGAGGTCGGCAATGTCGCCTATAGCGGAAGTCCTCGGGCCACGCTTGGCCGTCAGCAATCGCTGCATTGCCTTCGTCTATGGCTGTTGGCCGAAGGGCAGCAAGGGGTCGGTTTGAGACCTTCGACTTTCATCGAAATTGGCACGGACTGGAAAAGAAACGGCCTCCCGACGGAGGCCGCCGAAGGTCAAACGAAGTTCAGTGCACCAACTGCCGTGCCAGTGCCACCTCCACCGAGTCGCCATCCTGGTTCAGGACATCGAGCCCGGATTCAGGCACGTCTCCCGAAGTGCTCTGCGACACCATGATCTTCCTGGCCATCAAGCCAAGGCAGGTCATCTGCGACGTGTTCGCGTAGCCCAGGTAGATCACGCGCACCGGCTGCTTCTGGCCGATACGCCATGAGCGGCGTGCGGCCTGCTGCAGCGAGTACACGTTGTAGCCCGACTGCATGAACACGATCGTCGGGAACTCCAACAGGTCCAGTCCCGTCTTGACCAACTCGGGATTGGTGATGAGCACATCGATGCCGCGGTCCAACTGCTCGGCGATCCAGTCTTCCCGGCGGGAGGCATCCACGCTCGCGCGCAGCACCGCCACCTTGAAGCCTTCCTGTTCCAGCAGCACCTTCAAACGCGACGTGGTGTCGCGCGTGCCGGTGTAGACGCTGTAGACCAGGGTCTTGCGACCTTCTGCTTTCTCCTGCTTGCAGATTTCGATCAGCTCACGTTCCTTGGGCATGACCTCCAGCTCGTTGAACTGGGAGGGTACGAACGCCAAGGTGTTGCGCGTGCGCGGATGCACCACCGTCTCCGACCGGAAGCAGGTGTCCGGCCAAGCCAGCAGCACGTTGAGAACGACACCCAGCAGCGTTGTGTCACGCTTCGCCAGGGCTTGCTTCAGCTCCGAAGTCAGTCGCCCCGCCAGATCGCGATAGGCCGCGGCTTGCGCCGTGTCCATCGTGACCTCAAGGAACTCCTCGTCGTAGGGCGGCAGCACATTGCCGCCGATGTCCTTCAACTTCAGGAAGACCGTGAACGGCAGGACGCAACGCAACACGCCCTTGGGACCAAACCCCGGCGCCTTGACCGTGCGCACCGATACCTTGGTGCCCTTGGCCGTCTTGTGCGCCGTGCCCGTGCTCTCGGAATAGATGTCCTTGAGCACCCCGTGATCACGCATGAACGCCATCGCGGCCGACGTCATGGAGCCTTGCTTGGTCGGCCGGTAGCCGTCTTCGATCATCCGTCCGGGCAAGGCTCGGAACAGCAGATGGAACAGGTCGTCGCCGTAGCCGCCCATGAGCGTCCCGGTGAGCAAGAGCGTCTTGCGTGCTTTCGCTGCGAGAACACCCATGGCCTGACCCTGCGCGGAGCCACCGTTCTTGTACTCGTGCGCCTCGTCGGCGATGAGCAGGTCGAACGTGCCCTGGGGCAACTGCCGCTTGATGAACTCGGACGGCTGGTAGCCGCCCTCGCCGAATCCGAACTCCATGCTGGCCATCGCACGTTCCATGCGATGGGCTTGCCGGTCCGAGAAGACCAGTTCGCCGTTGCCGTCCATCAGGTTGATGAACTCGTGGATGTTGTCCCCGAGCATCGACGCCAGGAAGGCATCACCGAACTTCTGCATCAGCTTCTGCGCGGTGACCTGGCCGATCGTTGGAATGCGCTGGAGTGCTTTGAGCACAGCGGAAGACTGGTCGCTGGCGGACACGCCTCTGGGACGAATCAGCGTCCACAGCGCCGAGGCGCAGTGACCGCACTTGCGGCGGGATTCCTCCGCTTCGAGTTCGATCGAGTTGACCGGCTCGCCGTCCAGATCGGTAATGACATGCCCGCAGTGCGGGCAAGCCCCCACGTCGCCATGACGGGTGCGCCGATGCACGAACGCGGGCTTCCAGTGGAAACCCATGCGCATGCGCACGCGGCCGAGAACGAAGAACTCCTGACCCAGCGCCGGCACACCCAGTTGCTCGCGCAGCTTCAGCAGCTTGACCAGCGTGTCCGGGCCGTTGAGGACCCAGACCTTGGCGCCGGCCACCGTCTCCTGGATTTCCCGCCGCCACTTGTAGACCAGGTGCGGCGGAGAAAGGACCAGGGTACGGCGGTAGCCTTCGGCGTTGAGCACGGCGGCGGTGGCAATGCCCACCGTCGTCTTGCCGCAGCCCATTTCGCCATTGACGATCGCGGCGCGTTCGCCACGATCGACCAGCAGCTCGGTCACGGCATGGACCACATCGGCTTGCGCCTGGAACAGCTTGCGCTTGAGCGCTGCGAGGATGAGTTGCCGATGCACCCGCACCTGGCCGGTGTAGACCGGAGGATTGGCACGGTTGAGCGAGTCGAGCAGCTCATCGCCGAACTCCGACACGAAGTCGGTCAGGCTGATGGAGAGCGGAGAAGACGCGGCTTCGAGCAGGTCGCCCTGCGCGGGCACGTCGGGAACAGTTTCGAGATCGAGTGACATGGTGATGCTCCAATGAAGAAGGGGCATGCACCGACCCCTGCGGGGCGATGGCATGCCCCAGGGGTGGGAAGAGAAAGACGGCCAGGCCGTCAGATGACGATCAGTACTCGGATGGCAGCAGCAGCGTGGTGACGCTGCGGTCCCACTCGGTGATGATCCAGAGCTTCAGGTCGGGCGTGACCTGGTAGGACGAGAACAAGCGGTCTCCGGACTTCAACGCGGCGTCGTTGGAACGCCGGTCGCAGTCGTCGAGATCGCCCCAGTCACCACGAAGGTGGCGACGCAGATAAGGCACCGGATTGAGCTGGCCCTGCTGGACCAGATCGTTGATGCCGGCGGTCATGACCACTTGCCCGGAAGGGAACCGTGGTTGCGAGACGAGGTTGAGAACAGCGAGTGCCATAGTGATTTCTCCTTCGGATAGAAAAAGAGGCCATGGCATCCCCTCGGGGTGACATGACCCCGGTGGGTGGATAAGGAAGGCGGCAAAGCGCTGGCGGCTTGCCGTCGGGGAACAGCGATCAGCGGATGGTCAGTACCTCGCCCCGCGTGGCGGAGCCCGGTGTCATGTCCCAGGCGCGGATGACCGGCACGAACTTGTCGGTGAGGATGCGTGTCTCGGCGACAGACCCGTCATCGCGCTCGGTGTATTCCGTCTGGAGAGTCTTCTCCTTGTGGGTATCACCTTTCACGACGAGCGTTCTGCCGCTATTGGAGGTCACGACGCCCGAGATCGCGCCCGCGGCCAAGGCCAGAGCGAGATGCCAGTGGGACAAGGCCCGCGCTGGTGGACGCAGCGACTGCTGCGCGGCCCCCAGGTGGGTGTCGAGCGACGGCCACAGCCCCTGCAGTCGACCGACTTCGTCGGCGAACTGCTCAGGCTCCATCGTCACGCGATAGAAGTGCTCCGGTTCCCCGGGAGACACTGGGACGGTATACGGCAGGAACGGCCATTCCACCGGCAGTTCCTCGGCCTCGGCATCGCCCTGCCCAATCTGCAGCAGCAAACCGCGCGTGGCCTTGGCCGAGTCCGACGCCTGGTCGCGCTGGCGAACACGCCGACCGAAGATCACCACCTGCTTGAACTGCGCGTCCACCGCACGGTAGATGCGTAGATCGGCGAAATGGCGTGTCAGCCATCCGACCAACTCAGGATCGAGCACGTAGGTCGGCACGATGAAGATCAACACACCGCCGTACTGCAGCAGCGGCAGGCTGCGCTGATAGAACAACTTCTCCAGCCTCGCGCGGCCCTGGCCTTGGTAGCCGATGTTGCCGTTGACGTCCTTGGAGAGGTCGCCATACGGTGGGTTCAGCCACAACAAGCCGAAGCTCTGCCGGCTGATCAGCGCATCCATCAGGTCGCCGTGGAGGCAGCGATCGACCAGTTGCCGGGCGTGGCGGGCACGCTCGGCGTCGTACTCGACGGCATAGGCCGTCACCTGCTCGCGCCCGAGGGCGTGCGCGGCTTCGGCAATCGCCACGCCTTCGCCGGCGCAGGGATCGAGGATGGAGAGCGGGCCGGAGGCCGGCGCCAGTGCGGACAGTGCCCGTTCCAACGTCGGTTCGTCGGTCGGGAAATAGCCGTTCTTGATGAAGTTGCGCGCAAGGCGCGGGAACATGAGAGCCATGGGAATCTCCTGGAAAGAAGTGGGATGAAGAAGACGGGCACGCGCGTCGCGCATGCCCGTACAGGGGACGGCTCAGGCCACGCGCCGAAGCGGTGCCCCCGAAGCCAGCTCGTACCGCGACGCCCCGAGGGTGCCGTTGCGGATCAGGTCACCCAGCGCCGTGGTCAGCGCCAGGACGTCGATCGCCAGCCGATGGCCTTCCAAAGCGCCGATGGCGAATGGCAGGCGGCTCAGCATGGCGCGGGCTTGCAACAGTTCCAGCACGGTGTCGCGCCAGTGATCGAGCAACGGCAGTGGGCAGGTGTCCTGCACCAGCGTCCACAGCCGGTCGGTGCGGTGCGATGAATCCCGGGGCAGCAAGGCCAGCGCGCAGGCGTTGGCCTTGTCGGGCTTCACGCAGCGCCGGTCGAACAGCCACAGGTTGACCATGGAGCCGAACAGCGTGCGCCGGAAGACGCGCGTGGAGCGTTTCTCCAGGTTCTTGACGTTGCCGACGAAAACCGGGATCGATCCGCCCTGTTCGGTGATGACGTGGAACTGGTCCAGTCCTTGTTCGTCGCGCCCGAGGGTCAGACGTGCCAGGAACTGCTGGACGGCGGTGTCGCGCGCCCAGATGGAGAGGAAAACGAGATTGCCCTGTTCGTCACCGACGCAGCCATCGGCCATCAGGTCGGGGCATTCGTCGATGCGGTAGAGCGGCTTGGGATCGGAAGGTGCAGGCATGGTGATGTCCTCTTGGATGAAAGAAAGGGACAGCATTGCCCGCTGAGGCAAGTGCTGCCCCGTAGGGTGGAAAGGAACCGCTCAGCCCGGCTCGAATTGCCGGGTGTGCGGGTTGAAACGAAGCGCCTCGTCTGCCTTGCGGATCGGCGTGAAGCCTTCCAGGTAGATCTTGGCCGAATAGCGGTCGCGGTAGGTCAACGCCTGCCGCGCCTGCTCATCGGTGAGGCCGTTGGCGATGAAGTGGTCGAGCAGTTCGTCGTCGGGAGAGACGTCGTTGTTGGATAACTGATCTTCGACAAAGGACAGCAGCGATGCCGGAAGAGACGCGAGGATGGGATCCATCGTGAGCCTCCTGGGATCAGACCGAAACCGGCGTAGCCGGTAGGGTCGGTGTGCGACGACGTGCGTGGTAGGCACGCACGCCTTCGCGCCACTCGGAAGACTGCTCGGGCGCCATCGCCAGATAGCTGAGCGGGCACGAGTAGTAGTACGGGTGCATCGACTCATCCAGCGGCTTGTAGCCCCATTCATTGCCGGAGCCTTCCAGCAGGTCGCAGCGGATGTAGTGATAGGAATCGCCGACACCGAGGCCCGGCTTGATGCCTTCCTGCTTGGCGGTGATGCGCACCACGGACCACAGCACGTTGCCGCGCAAGGTGTGGGCGACGGTCTCCGCGCGAAGCTGCTCGCTGTCATGCGGCTCGATCAGCTCCTGGATCAGTTGATGGCGGGATTGCCTTGAGAAATACCAGCCCATGAGGGTTCTCCTTGAAGAAAAAGGCCGGAGTCCTCCCCATCGGGGAAGAACCCCGGCGGGTGGTGAAACGTCGTTGAAGCGACGGATGGATCAGGCGGTGGCGAGGTGCCAGTCCTGTGACAATGGTGCAAACGCATAGCCCAGTACGCCGAGACGGTCGCGCTGCTGACGCAGAACACGACGATCGACGGTCGGATCGAGCTTCACGCTGTCACCCAGCGGCCACAACGTGCCGAACAGTGCGGTGTCGTCTTCCTCAGCCGAAGCCTTGGGAGACGGCGTGGCAGTTGCCTCGATGCCGAAGGGTGTGGTATCGACCAGTGGATCACGGCCTTTGCGTGCCTTTGCCTTGGCAGGTGCCGGGGCTGCGACAGGCACAGGTGCCTGCGCCTCTTCGTCGATCGGATCGACTTCCTGCGGACTCAGCCGGCGGGCTTCGTCACGGCTCAGGGGATCGATGCTGGACAAGGTCATGCCGCCCAGGTGGGCGCGAATCTCGATCACCATCCGCCCACTGGTGCTGTAGGTGGACGGCCGGATCTCGGTGATGAGGAAGTCGCCGTCGTACTTGCCTTCGGCGTACTGGTCGAGTTCGGCATTCTTGATGACGAACTCGCCGATGGAAGTCGCCAGGCGGCCGACGTTGAAGTCGCCGTTGCGACCGTGAATGGTCTTGATGGCCAATTGGCCTGGAACGGTGATCATGGATAGCTCCTTTCGATGAATGAGCGATCGCGTGCCGCCGGCGCCGAAGCGCAAGCGGTGCTAGATCGAAGGGGAAGAAAACAAGGCCCCGGTGCATGCGCACGGGGCCTTGTGGATCAGAACGACTCGGCCAGGGCCGGTGCTTCAGCGGATGCTTGGGCGACGTCGGTGGCCACAGCTTCGGATGCGGGGGCTTCCTGGGCTGCTGGCGTGCTGGAGGGGGCGGGAGCCTCCTCGCGCGTGGCATCGTCGGTCGTCTTCGGCTCGGCCTTGTAGACCAGCTCGCCGTCGACCTTGATCCAGCTCACGAAGAGCAGGCGGGCCTTCAGGCTGACGCCTTGCTGCCCGGCACGCTCTCCCTTGCTGTAGGTGAACGTGTCGGCCCACAGATCGCCGAGGCGGAAGCCGATCAGCACTTTGCGTTCGGCCTTGACGGCCTGCTCGCAGCGGCGGACCAGGTGTTGCGCTTCGCTACCGGACACGCGCACGTCGAAACGGCGGTACTCGGGGGCGTCGCTCGAACCATTGAGCGCTGCGATGTCGCAGGCCAGGAAGGCATCGCCTTTCTTGGGCTTGACCTCGCGGATGCGATTCAAGTACCCGAGACCGGTGATGTGCAGGTCGAAGTAGGACTTTTCGTTGGAAGAAGTGGTCATGATGAATCTCCAGACTTGAGGAAAAGGCGGAGACACACCGACCCTGGCAGGGAGGTGTGGAACCCCCGCGCGGGTTGTGGATCGTGAGATCCGGGAATAGCTTCGGAGGCATCTCCATCGAAGGCTCGATGGACGTTCGCGCTGGGATGCCGGGTGCGAACTGGGGTGATCAACGCGGTCGGAACCGCGCCATAGCCTTGAAGATCGTGGCTACCTGGGCATGTTGCTGACGGGCGTCAGCGGAACATGGCGTCAGCATGACATCGGGCGCAATGGCCAGCCACCGGGAAATGGCACGCGGTGTCTTCCCCATTCTTCAGTCGCCGCAGAAGCAGGCGATCGATTCCTCGTCGGGATCGAACATGTCGCGCTGGCTCGCCGCGAAGCGGGCGAGATCGGCGTAGCTGGGGCCGTCGTTGCGAAAGCGCGCGCCGCTGGGCTTGCTGGCAATGTTCAGCGCCTCCATGCGCATCCACCAGATCGCGGCCTCCGGCCGGCCCTTGACCTACCGCCACGCCGCCCAGGCGGCGACACCGCGCAACCCGGGCTGACCGATGTCCGTAGCCTTGAATGCAGCGATGCAGCGCGTGCACCGCCTGCAGCAGGAGAATGCGGAACTGCGCAAGCGCGAGATGTTGCTGCTGGAACAGTTCCATCGGTGGGCCTACCACGCCAGTTCGCGTGGCCTGACCCTGGAGTTCCTCGACCGGCCATTGCCGCCGCTGAACCGCAGAGGTAATCGCGCCTCCCCGCGCAAGGCGGCGCCCGTCGAATCCACGTAGCGGGTCGTCCGCCGGCAGGCTGCGCAGCGTTCGACCGGCGTTGCTCAGACGCGCTGGCCCTTCGCGTCCACCACGGGCTCACCGTCTTCCTTGCTGAAGGCACGGCGCTGCTGCTGCGGCAGGATGTCCAGCACGGACTCGGAAGGCCGGCACAGGCGCGTGCCCAGCGGTGTGACGACGATGGGCCGGTTGATGAGGATCGGGTGCTGGAGCATGAAGTCGATCAACTGCTCGTCAGTCCACTTCGGATCGCCTAGGCCCAGTTCTTCGTAGGGCGTGCCCTTGATGCGCAGCACCTCGCGCACCGGCACGCCCATCGCCGCGATCAGTGCCTCCAACGTGGCGCGGTCGGGCGGCGTCTTCAGGTATTCGATGACAGCCGGTTCCTCGCCGCTGTTGCGGATCAGGCCGAGCACGTTGCGCGACGTGCCGCAGGCCGGGTTGTGGTAGATCGTGATGTCGCTCATGGGACGGGTTCGTCAGGTTATGCGGCGGACGGACGGCGTTCGTACCAGCCACGGGATCGGTTGACCAGGCGCACGACCAGCAGCATCACCGGCACCTCGATCAGCACGCCGACCACGGTGGCCAGCGCGGCGCCCGAATGGAAGCCGAACAGGCTGATGGCCGCTGCGACGGCCAACTCGAAGAAGTTGCTCGCGCCGATCAGCGCCGAAGGACAGGCGATGTTGTGCTTCTCGCCCACCTTGCGGTTGAGCCAGTAGGCCAGGCCGGAATTGAAGAACACCTGGATCAGTATCGGCACCGCCAGCATCGCGATCACCAACGGCTGCTGCAGGATGGCCTGGCCCTGGAAGGCGAACAGCAACACCAATGTCAGCAGC
>CAIQMJ010000837.1 GCA_903872875.1 uncultured Variovorax sp. | reverse complement strand
GTGGTGATCATCAGCGCCGATGCAAGCGCGGTGCATCAATCCGTCATCACGGTGATGGAGGCCGCGCGCCGAGCGGGGCTGATGCAGATCACCTTTGTCACTCAGCCGACCGCCCAGGCCGGGCGCTAAGGTGACGATTCAAGATGTCTGGCTGACACGCGGCCCGTTGGCGCGGCTGCTGTGGCCGCTCTCCTGTCTGTACGGCGCCCTCGCGGCCGCGCGCCGCGCGCAGTACCGCTTCGGATGGAAGGTGGTCGAACGTGTGCCAGTCCCGCTGGTCGTGGTCGGGAATGTCATGGCAGGCGGCGTCGGCAAGACACCAGCCGTGATCGCTATCGTGCAGCACCTGCAGACTCGCGGCCTGGCCGTCGGCGTCGTGTCGCGCGGATATGGACGAGTCACGCGCGATTGCCGCGAAGTGCTTGCCGGCAGCGACCCCGCCGAGGTCGGCGATGAGCCCGCACTGGTGAGGCGTGCAACCGGGGCGCCGGTGGTCGTTGCGCACCAACGGATCGAGGCTGCTCGCACGCTTCTGCTGCGGCATCCGAAGACGCAGGTCATCGTGAGTGACGACGGACTCCAGCATCTGTCCATGGGACGCGACATCGAAATCTGCGTGTTTGACGACCGGGGCGTCGGAAATGGCTGGCTGCTGCCCGCCGGTCCGCTTCGCGAGGCCTGGCCTCGGCGCTGCGATCTCGTGCTGCATACGGGTCGAAACCCAGCATTTGAAGGTTATGTAGCAAGACGGGCTCTCGCTCCACACGCCCTGGGCAGGGGCGGACGCCGCGTACCGCTCAGCGAGCTCGCGAATCGACCGGTGATCGCCGTTGCCGCGATCGGCAGGCCTCAGGCATTCTTCGATATGCTGCGTGCTGCCGGGTTGTCGGTGATACAGGAGATCGCACGGCCGGACCATGACGACTTCCGGCATTGGGAGCGCCCGACGTCACCCGACGCCGTTCTGGTATGCACCGAGAAGGATGCCGCCAAACTGTGGCGCATCGCACCCGACGCACTCGCCGTGCCGCTGCTGTTCACACCGGAGCCGGCGTTCCTTGACGCGCTCGACGCAAAGCTATCATCGACCGATGGACACAAAGCTGCTTGAATTGCTCGTATGCCCCGTGACGAAAGGGCCCCTGACCTGGAACGCCGAAAAGCAGGAACTGGTCTCTCGCAGTGCCCGCCTTGCCTATCCGGTGCGCGACGGCATTCCGGTGCTGCTCGAAACCGAGGCTCGCACACTCTCAGACGAAGAGCTCGGGCTTTGAACTTCACGGTACTGATTCCCGCACGGCTCGCCTCGACGCGCTTGCCGAACAAGCCACTGGCCGACATCGCCGGGTTGCCGATGATCGTGCGTGTTGCGCGGCAAGCGAAGCGGTCGGCTGCGGACCGTGTCGTCGTTGCTGCCGACGACATGAGCATCGTCGAGGCTTGTAGCGCCCACGGTGTCGATGCTTTGCTCACGCGCAAGGATCATCCGAGCGGAAGCGACCGTCTTGCCGAAGCCTGCGAACGACTCGAACTGCCAGACGACGCAATCGTAGTCAACGTCCAAGGAGACGAGCCGCTGATCGATCCGTCGCTGATCGACGCGGTGGCCGAGGTACTCGCCACGCATCCCGACGCCGCAATGAGCACTGCCGCTCATGCAATCGATTCGGTGCAGGACTTCCTCAATCCCAACGTGGTGAAGACGGTGCTGGACAGGGTCGGCAACGCCCTGTACTTCAGTCGCGCGCCGCTGCCCTGGTGGCGAGACGGCTTCGCAGCAGGAGGGCCGACGGTTCTGCCGACATCGCCGGCACCGCTGCGGCACATCGGCATCTACGGCTATCGCGCCGGCTTCATCCGGCGCTTCCCGCTTCTCACGCCTGCACCGGTCGAAGCGACCGAAGCGCTCGAGCAATTGCGAGCACTCTGGCACGGGCATCGCATCGCGGTCCACGTCAGCGTCCATGCGCCAGGTCCCGGTGTGGACACGCCAGAAGATCTCATGCGGGTTCGCGCCCTGCTCGACGGCCGTTGAGCTCGGCCAACTCGTCTTTTTTCGAGGGTACGCATGCTATCCTCGAAGCAACTCCGCCCTCTTTCGTCGCCACGACGCAGACGGCGTGACACAGAATTCAAAGAACGTCCGAGGACACCATGAGACTCATTTTGTTGGGCGCCCCCGGCGCGGGTAAAGGCACGCAAGCCGCTTTCATCTGCAAGAAGTACGGTATTCCCCAGATATCCACCGGCGACATGCTGCGCGCTGCAGTCAAAGCCGGGACGCCACTCGGCCTCGAAGCCAAAGCGGTGATGGCATCGGGTGCACTGGTGAGCGACGACCTCATCATCAATCTGGTGAAGGAGCGTCTGGCGCTGCCGGACTGCGCTGGCGGTTTCCTGTTCGATGGCTTCCCGCGCACCATTCCTCAGGCCGATGCGATGCGTGCCGCCGGCGTCAAGCTCGACTATGTCCTCGAAATCGACGTGCCTTTCGCGGACATCATTGAACGGATGAGCGGCCGTCGCTCGCATCCGGCATCGGGTCGGATCTATCACGTCAAGTTCAATCCGCCAAAGGTGGACGGCAAGGACGATCTAACGGGTGAAGAACTGATCCAGCGCGATGACGACAAGGAAGAAACCGTCGGCAAGCGCCTCGACGTCTACAGCCAGCAGACGCGTCCGCTGGTCGACTATTACGCCAATTGGGCCAAGGCCGAACCCGACGCTGCACCCAAATACCGCGCCATCAGCGGCGTCGGCTCCGTCGACGAGATCACCCAGCGCGCGCTTGCCGCACTTAGTAGCTGAAGCTGCCAGCGGCGCTCAATCGTCGGCGGCAATCACCGCTTCAGGTTCTTGCGCCGCTTCCTGCATCAATTCAAGCATCAGTGCGACGCGCGCCTTGGCTGGCGTAAGCGCGCCTGCATTGCGTAGGGCATCACCCGCTTTCTGCAGGATGCGGCCTTGCGTGCAGCGTGTCGCCCGCACGACCGCCATGCCCGCCAACTGCGCACGAATCGCGGCATCTTCCAGTGCATGGTGCAGCGTTCCGTTTCCTGTGGCGGCCAGCACCAGTCCGCGCGCGGCATCAGACCTGCCATTGTTCCGTTCAGCAATCAGCGCATCGACTAACCCCGCACTGGCGCCCGCGTGGCTCACCAGGATTTCGACGCGCGGCCAGTCGGCTGGTTCTCGCGCGATGGCCGCAAGGGCGCTTGGCGAGACGCCGTCTACGGGCCATTGGCGAAGCTGCCGGACGACGCCCTCCTCCACATAGCCCAGCGGACCCGAATCGCCAGAGCTGAACGCATCGAGGCGGTACGTATGGACCTTCTGCACGTCGAGCGCAGAGTGCACCACACCCGCGCATGTGACCACGACACCCTGCGCCCCCGGCGTGGATGCGACAGCCATTGCGTCGCGCACGTTCTGCGGGCCATCGGGGGACAGGGCGCTCGCGGGGCGCATGGCACATGTCATGACAACCGGCTTTCGCGGACCAAGTACGAGTTGAAGAAACAGTGCAGTCTCTTCAAGCGTGTCGGTCCCGTGAGTGATCACGATGCCCGTGACATCAGACTCGGCCAGCCAGTGCACGCAGCGCTGCACGAGTCGCTGCCATGTGGCCATGTCCATGTCCTTGCTGTCGACCTGCGCAATCTGTTCGGCGTCCACCGTGGTGCCGGGAGGCAGCGCGATGTCCCCAAGCAGGTCACCCACGCTGACCTGCGCCGCGGCGTAGCCGATGTTGTCGCCTCTCGCTTCGGCACGGCCGGCGATCGTGCCGCCGGTGCCCAGTACGATGATTCGACGTGACGCTGAGACAAGTTTGTTCACCATTGCTTGCAAAGTTCCGGGAGCTGGTTAAAAATACAGATACTGGGTATTCAAACAGTACCGCAAGGAGCGTCCCATGCAGTTCACCGCAAAGCTTACCTCTCGCCAGCAGCAGATCCTCGATCTGATCCGCAGCACCATCGCGCGAACCGGCGCACCACCGACGCGCGCGGAGATTGCCAACGAGCTCGGCTTCAAATCTGCCAACGCGGCAGAAGAACACCTGCAGGCGCTGGCCCGCAAGGGCGCTATTGATCTGCTCAGCGGTACTTCGCGCGGTATCCGTTTGAAGGGCGATGCGCTGCGTTCGCTCAATGAGTCCCGCAACAACCAGTTCTCCTTGTCGCTTCCCGGCATGGCACAGCTCGCGTTGCCACTTGTCGGCCGTGTGGCGGCTGGCTCGCCAATCCTGGCTCAGGAACACGTGGATCAAACCTATTACGTCGAAAGCACGCTGTTTCAGCATCAGCCCGATTACCTGCTCAAGGTGCGAGGCATGTCGATGCGCGACGTCGGCATCATGGATGGCGATCTGTTGGCCGTCCAGGCCACGAAGGAGGCGCGCAACGGCCAGATCGTCGTGGCACGGCTCGGTGAAGAGGTCACCGTCAAGCGTCTCAAGCGCACCAAGGACGTGGTCGAGCTGCATGCAGAGAACCCGGACTACCCGACCATCGTGGTACAGCCCGGCGAACCCTTCGAAATCGAGGGTCTTGCCGTCGGACTGATCCGCAACACGATGTTGATGTAGCGCAGTCGAATTTGGCTGCGAGAGGTGG
The DNA here is from genome assembly GCA_903872875.1 of uncultured Variovorax sp. Classification (GTDB taxonomy): domain Bacteria; phylum Pseudomonadota; class Gammaproteobacteria; order Burkholderiales; family Burkholderiaceae_C; genus Variovorax. The sequence goes on along the minus strand of CAIQMJ010000837.1, from coordinate 1,612 downwards.
CGGGCGTATGGCGGTGGCCATCACCCTGTCGCAGCCTTGACGGATCGCAATCCTGCCTATGTTCAACCTCTACTTCTGGAGTTCACATGGGAATCGTTCTTCTTGCTTTCGTTGATCTGCTGATGCCGCTGCAGTCGCTGGCCAGCCGCTGGATGTCCACACGTCGCGACAACAACGTCGGCGGCGCGGGATTGCGCTATGTGTCGGTGCGTCCGACAGTCGGTAGCCGGCCGATGGGCTCGACTTCCGGTGCTGCCATCAAGCCTGCACGGCCTCTGCGCGTAGTGCGCGTCGTCGAAGGCCACGCCAACGAGTCGCATACCGGCCGGTTGGTGATCTCAGGCCGCATGTCGGACGTTTGCGCAGAGCTCGATCGACTCGCGGCACTGGAAGCGTCCGGCGTCATCTCACTGCACGAGAAAAGCTACCGCCTGCACTGATTGCGTCGCGTATTGCGGCTGATCGATACGCCGCAGAGCAAGAACAGGCATCCGCAGGATGCCTGCTGACAGGGCGAGTCGATGTCGGAAGGCACAATGGCGAGCCATGAATATTGTGATTCTCGACGACTATCAGGACGCGGTGCGCAAGTTGCGCTGCGCTGCTCGGCTGGACGCCTATGCAGCCAAGGTCTATACGAACACCGTCAAGGGCATCGGTCAGTTGTCGGTGCGACTGAAGGACGCGGACGTGATCGTGCTCATCCGCGAGCGCACCCAGATCTCGCGCCAACTTATCGAGAAGCTGCCGCGTTTGAAGTTGATCTCCCAGACAGGCCGTGTCGGCAGTCATGTGGATGTCAACGCCTGTACCGAACGCGGGGTGGCTGTTGCCGAAGGCAGTGGCTCACCGCTGGCACCTGCAGAGCTGACCTGGGCCTTGATCATGGCTGCGATGCGCCGACTGCCGCAGTACATCAGCAACCTCAAGCACGGTGCCTGGCAGCAGTCGGGACTGAAGTCGGCATCCATGCCGCCCAACTTTGGTCTCGGCTCGGTGCTGAAAGGAAAAACGCTGTGTATCTGGGGCTACGGACGTATCGGTCAGCTGGTGGCCCGGTACGGCCAGGCGTTCGGCATGCAGGTCGTGATCTGGGGGCGTGAAGAGAGCTGCAATCGTGCGCGCTCCGATGGCTTCCAGGTCGCACCAAGCCGCGAGGATTTCTTCGCGATGGCCGACGTGCTGACCGTTCACCTGAGACTGAATGGCGACACACGGGGCGTACTCACGCTGGACGATCTCTCGCGCATGAAACCCACGTCGCTGTTCGTCAACACGTCGCGCGCGGAACTCGTGGAGCCGGACGCCTTGCTCGCCGGCTTGAACCGCGGCCGTCCCGGCATGGCCGCCATCGATGTATTCGAGAGCGAGCCGCCGTTGCAGGGCCATGCCCTGCTGCGCCTCGAGAACTGCATATGCACGCCGCACATCGGCTACGTCGAGCAGGAAAGCTACGAGATGTACTTTGGCCTTGCGTTCGACAATGTCGTGAATTTCATCAGGGGCAATCCGAGCAACATCGTGAACCCCGGTGCACTGCAGGTGCGTCGCTGAAAAGACGGCTGCGCGGCGCTTCGCGCAGTGAGCGGTACAAACGAGGAATGCCGTTGCG
>CAIQMJ010000836.1 GCA_903872875.1 uncultured Variovorax sp. | reverse complement strand
CCGCCACGGTCTATGGTGGCAACGACCGGCTTCAGAGATTCGTCTCGATCGGCATCGTGCAGCCAGGCGCGCCCTACGTCGGTGACATGGGCAACGGCTTCCTGCCATGGCGCCGCGATGTACGCTATGCGCCATCGCAGGAAGCACCGATCGCACCCATGGTCGAGGCTTTCGACTTCGTCGAAGATCCAAAACGGTGGGGCGCAAAATTCCGCTTCGGATTGTTCAAGGTCAGCGAGCACGACATGGCGCTGATCGCGAACGCCATGCGAGCCGACGTGAAGACACTTGGGCTGGCGCCTCGCTCACTCACAGGATGACAGGAAATATCGAGATGGAGCCCATTCGCCGGCATCTGAATGCCTTTGCGGTCGCCGGTCCGTCGGTGCGCACCACGAATGCCGACGAGGCCAGCCGCGCCACCGGTCGTATTCCTGGTCTCTGGGCGGGTTTTTTTCGCGACAACGTAATGGGGCTGACACCACACCGCGATCAGACCGACCTGCGCAACTTTGGCGTTTACTCGGGTTACGAGTCCGATGCGCACGGCGCCTTCGACGTGACGGCCGGCGTCGCGGTGACACAGGGTGCCAGCGCGCAGATCGAAGCCGGTGACTACCTGGTCTTCGAGGCCAACGGTCCAATGCCGCAGGCAGTGCTCGGCGCCTGGATGGCGGCATGGCAATACAGCGAAGCGCACCCCGAGATCCAACGCCGCTATGTGAGCGACTTCGAGGCGTACAGCAGTCCCGTCGACGTTGCCGTCTACATCGGCGTGATGTGAGCGCGGTTGCCATCGCCTGGATGCATCGTCCGCCGCGCACCACGCGGGGCATTGGCGAGCGCATCACGCGCGGAACGGCCTGATGCGCCGTGCCGACCGGTTGTTCCAGGTCGTGCAGCTGATCCGTGGCCGCCGGCTGACCACGGCCGCGTTGCTCGCCCGGCGGCTCGAGGTATCGGAGCGCACCATCTACCGTGACGTGGCCGACCTGCAACATCAGGGTGTGCCGATCGAAGGCGAAGCCGGCGTCGGCTATCGCCTGGGTGCGGGCTTCGAACTGCCGCCGCTGATGTTCACGCAGGATGAGGCTCGCGCACTCGTGGCCGCGGCTCGACTGGCGCAAAGCTGGGTCGATCCGGCCATGGCGCGCGATGTCGAGGCCGCACTCGGCAAGATCCTCTCGGTGTTGCCGCCAGCGGCGCGGGCGTCCGCGGAAGCGATCGCACTCTATGCACCGGCGGTCGCACTCGACGACGCGACGCGCGCACAGCTTCAGACGGTGCGAGAGGCGGTTCAGGCGCGACACAAGTTGCGCATACGCTACCTCGACGCAAGCAATTCGGACAGCGCGCGAACGGTTCGCCCGCTCGGCTGTTTCTACTGGGGCAAGGTCTGGACGCTGTCGGCATGGTGCGAGCTCCGCGGCGACTTCCGAGGCTTCCGCATCGATCGCATCGAGGCCCTGGATGTATTGCCTGAGCGTTTTCGCCACGAAGCCGGCAAGACGCTGGCCGACCTGCTGCGCAAGGTGCGAGCGGAGCAGGCGTTGCGCCCGCCGACGCGACCGGCGCCACGGTGATCTCCCGGACTGGGAGGTCGGCCATCGGAGCTTAGTAGTCGTGCCCGCCGCCGCCCGCCAGGCTCTCGAACTTGGTGATCGACTTCAAGAAAGCGAGCTTCACTGTGCCGGTCGGACCGTTACGTTGCTTGCTGATGATCACTTCGGCGACGCCCGGCTCCTTGCTGTCCTTGTTGTAGTAGTCGTCGCGGTAGATGAACATGATCACATCCGCGTCCTGTTCGATGGCGCCGGACTCTCGCAAGTCGCTCATCATCGGACGCTTGTCGGTACGCGATTCAACGCCACGGCTCAGCTGGGACAGCGCGATCACCGGGCACTTCAGTTCCTTCGCGAGCATCTTCAGGCCTCGGGAAATTTCACCCACGGCCGTGGCGCGGTTCTCGTCGTTCATGGCCGTCGATACGCTCATGAGTTGAAGGTAGTCGACCACGATCAGCCCGAGCTGACCGCAGGTACGTGCCAATCGGCGTGAGTTGGCGCGCAACTCGCTGGTGGTCAAGCCTGGCGTCTCGTCGATGTGCAGCGAGATGTTCCGCAATTTCTCGATCGCCTCGGTCAGGCGCGGCCACTCCTCGTCGGTCAGCTTGCCCGTGCGCAGATGCCCTTGGTCAATGCGCCCGATCGAGCCCACGATACGCACTGCGAGCTGCGCCGCACCCATTTCCATCGAAAACACCGCGACCGGCAAGCCTTCGTTGAGCGCCACGTGCTCAGCGATGTTGATCGCGAAGGCGGTCTTGCCCATCGATGGGCGCGCGGCCAGCACAATCATGTCGCCGGCCTGGAAGCCAGAAGTCATCCTATCGAGGTCGACGAAGCCAGTCGGTACACCGGTGATGTCGTTCGGGTTGTCGGCCATTTCGGTCACGCGGTCCAGCAGATCGACCACCAGGGTGTGCATACCCTGGAAACCCTGCTTCATCCGCGAGCCTTCTTCGCCGATATTGAAGATCTTCTGCTCGGATTCGTCCAGGATCTTGTCGACCGCCTTGCCTTGGGGGTTGAAGGCCTCGGTCGCGATCTCGTCGGCGGCCGACACCAGCTTGCGCAAGATCGACCGCTCCCGCACGATCTCGGCATAGCGGCGGATGTTGCTTGCACTAGGTACGTACTGCGCCAGCGAGTTGAGGTACAGCAACCCCCCGATCTCGTCGGCCTTGCCGAGGCTCTGCAACTGCTCAAAAACGGTGATCACGTCGGCCGGCTTCGATGCATTGATCAGCGTGCCGATCGCCGCGTAGATCAGCTTGTGTTCATAGCGATAGAAGTCGCCGTCCACCAGCAGATCCCCCATGCGGTCCCAGGCGCCGTTGTCAAGCAGCAAGCCACCCAGAACGCTGGACTCGGCCTCGATGGAGTGTGGCGGGATGCGCAGTTGCGCGACCTGGCGATCGGACGACGGGTCATTGTTGGCATAAGAAAAAACAGCAGACATGGCACTCCTTGCAGCCAGTCATGCTACGGCGCATGCCCGGCACGCGTCACGGGACAACGCTGTGGATAAGCGGTGATTTTCCAGTGCAGCGACGAGGACAACCTGCGGTTGCCCCAAAAAACAAAAGCCGCCCGAAGGCGGCTTTGCGGCGCGCGACAAGCGCGACTGACGATCAGGCGCTTTCGCCGTAGACCGTGACGGTGATGTCGACCACGACGTCGGTGTGCAGCGCAACGCTGACGGTGCTGTCGCCGACGACCTTGATCTGGCCGTTGGGCATGCGCACCTGCGATTTCGCGACTTTGTAGCCAAGCTTGTTGAGCTCTTCGGCGATGTCGTTGTTGGTGACCGAGCCGAACAGACGGCCGTCGACGCCCGCCTTCTGCGTGATCTTGACAGCGGTGCCGGAGAGCTTTTCGCCCTGGGCTTGCGATTCGGCCAACTTAGCAGCAGCAGCCTTTTCGAGTTCGACGCGCTTGGCTTCGAATTCGGCCTTGTTCGTGGCGGTGGCGCGGCGTGCGCGGCCCGTCGGGATCAGGAAGTTGCGTGCGTAACCGTCCTTGACCTTGACGATTTCGCCGAGGGTTCCAAGGTTGACGACCTTGTCCAGAAGAATGACTTGCATGGTGTCTGGCTCCTTAGATGCGGTGCTGGTCGCTGTACGGAACCATCGCGAGGAAGCGCGCACGCTTGATCGCGGTGTTCAGCTGGCGCTGATAGATCGCGCGCGTGCCGGTCAGGCGCGCGGGGATGATCTTGCCGTTTTCGCTGATGAAATCGCGCAGCGTGTCGATGTCCTTGTAGTCGATCTCTTCGACGCCAGCGACGGTGAAACGGCAGAAGCGCTTGCGCTTGAACAGAAGCGACTGGGTGTTGCGCTTCGGGCGCTTGTCTTTGTTGAATTTCTTGAACGTGGCCATTTCTGGACCTCTCTTCGAAAATTAATCTTGCTGAAAATCCTGAATGTGCAGCACGGGATGCTTGGCATTGCCCGGTGTGGCGAGGAAGCCCTGGAAACGCCAGAGACTGCCCAATGCCTGCCTTGCGAGCCGCTCGGCCACTGCGCCAAACGCCACAGCCTTGAGGGCCGCCTTCACCTGACGAGTAGCGCCTACCTCTTCGATCTTCGACTCGTGTTCGAGCTTCAGATCCAGGGCGGGCACGCCGGCCGGCGTGAAACGCAAGTTACCGAGTTCAGCAACGCAGGCAGTCAGCAGGAGCTGATTGGCTGCAGCGGCTGCCACATGATCAGTTGTTGTTGGCGGCGTATTCAGCCTGCTGAGCCTTGCGGGCTTCTTCGCGCTCGACCGTCTTCATCATCGACGATGGACCGGTGTCGGCCTTCTTCTTGACAACGGTCAGGTGACGCAGCACGGCATCGTTGAACTTGAATGCGTGTTCCAGCTCGCCCATCACGGCCTGTTCGGCTTCGATGTTGACGCACAGGTAGTGCGCCTTGTTGAGCTTGTTGATTTGGTAAGCCAGCTGACGGCGGCCCCAGTCTTCCACGCGATGGACCTTGCCGCCGCCGGCGGTGATCAGGCCCTTGTAACGCTCCAGCATGGCCGGAACCTGCTCGCTCTGATCCGGATGGATCAGCAAAATGATTTCGTAATGACGCATGGCACTCCTTGTGGGTCTTCCGTAGAAGGGATTAAGCCACCCGCAGCGTCGGCGCAGTGTGGCAAGGCAAAGCCAAGCATTATAGCCCGGCTTTCAAAAGCATCGCAACCAGCTGTCACGGTCCCCGCGTCAGCCTGAGAAGGTTATCAGCGCGCCGACAGCAGCTTCCAGGTATCGATCACGCTGTCGGGGTTCAGCGAAATCGACTCGATGCCCTGTTCCGCCAGCCAAAGCGCGAAGTCGGGATGGTCGCTCGGGCCCTGGCCGCAGATGCCAACGTACTTGCCCGCTGACTTGCACGCGGTGATGGCACGGCTCAGCATCGCCTTGACGGCAGGATCACGCTCGTCGAAGTCGGCAGCCAGCAGTTCCAGTCCGGAATCGCGGTCCAAGCCGAGCGTGAGCTGCGTCAGGTCGTTCGAACCGATCGAGAAGCCGTCGAAGTATTTCAGGAACTCGTCGGCCAGGATGGCATTGCTCGGTACCTCGCACATCATGATGATCTTGAGCTCGTTCTCGCCACGCTTCAGCCCCTGCTCGGCCAGCAGTCCGGTTACACGCTCGGCCTGGCCCAGCGTGCGCACGAAAGGCACCATGATCTGGACGTTGGTGAGCCCCATGTCGTTGCGCACCCGACGCATGGCTTCGCACTCCATCAGGAAGGCCTCGCGGAACTCTTCGCTCACGTAGCGCGCAGCGCCGCGGAAGCCCAGCATCGGGTTTTCTTCTTCCGGCTCGTAGCGGCTG
>CAIQMJ010000835.1 GCA_903872875.1 uncultured Variovorax sp. | reverse complement strand
GCCGACCATCGTCGTGGCGGTGGTGCGGCCTTCCATGTTCACGGCGACGCGCTGGCGCAGCCGGATCTTCTGGAAGTCCTCGCTGTTCGCGCGGTAGGTGCTTTCGGTCCACGAGCCCGAATCGGCGTAGTCGTAGAACATGCGCGGCACGCGCCGCTCGGCGAGGACGCGCAGATCCTCGATGGTGGTAATGGCGGTCATGGGAACGGATTCTCCGGGTGATCGAGACAGGACGGCCTGGATTGTGGCCGGCCCGGCCGCATTTCCGTCCCGCCGATTTCCCGCATTCCGGCGACGGCCGGCCGAGGCTGGGACAATCGCCACCTATGAAAAAGCAGCGCATCGTGGTCGGCCTGAGCGGCGGGGTCGACTCTGCCGTCACCGCGCACCTGCTCAAGCAGCAGGGCCACGAGGTGGTCGGCATCTTCATGAAGAACTGGGAAGACGACGACGACAGCGAGTACTGCTCGTCGAACATCGACTTCGTCGATGCCGCCAGCGTGGCCGACGTGCTGGGCATCGAGATCGAGCACGTCAATTTCGCGGCCGACTACAAGGACCGGGTGTTCGCCGAATTCCTGCGCGAATACCAGGCCGGCCGCACGCCCAACCCGGACGTGCTGTGCAACGCCGAGATCAAGTTCAAGGCCTTCCTTGACCATGCGATGCGCCTGGGCGCCGAGAAGATCGCCACCGGCCATTACGCCCGTGTGCGCCTGAACGAAGCTACCGGCCGGCACGAACTGCTCAAGGGCCTCGATCCGGCCAAGGACCAGAGCTACTTCCTGCACCGCCTGAACCAGGCGCAGTTGTCGAAGACGCTGTTCCCGGTCGGCGAACTGCACAAGACGGAGGTGCGACGCATCGCCGACGAGATCGGCTTGCCCAATGCCAAGAAGAAGGATTCGACGGGTATCTGCTTCATCGGCGAGCGGCCCTTCCGCGAATTCCTGAACCGCTACATCTCCAAGGAGCCGGGGCCGATCAAGGACGAGCGCGGCCGCACGCTGGGCCAGCACCAGGGCCTGAGCTTCTACACGCTGGGCCAGCGCCAGGGCCTCGGCATCGGTGGCATCAAGGCCAGGGGCGCGCAGCGGGGCGCGGGTGATCATTCGCCTTGGTTCGTGGCGCGCAAGGACATGCCAAGCAACACGCTGTGGGTCGTGCAGGGCCACGACCATCCATGGCTGCTGTCCTCGGGGCTGACCGCCGACGACGCGAGTTGGGTTGCGGGCGAGGCGCCGGCGTTGGTCGAGTGCGGCGCCAAGACCCGCTATCGCCAGGCCGATGCGCCATGTCGCCTCGATGGCGGTGCGGGCGAGGCCTTCCGGCTGGATTTCGCCGACCCGCAATGGGCCGTCACTCCGGGCCAATCGGCGGTCCTGTACGACGGCGAGGTTTGCCTGGGCGGCGGCGTTATTTCCGGCGCGATCAGCGCAATCTGAGGCGCTCCGGCGCTTTCAAGGCGCGGTGGGTGTCTTCACCGACGGGTCGACGTGGATCAGATCCAGCGGGTATCGCTGGCCTGCCAGGTAGTCCTCGATGCACTGGAGCAGCAGCGGGCTGCGATGCCGGTCGACGCTGGCACGGATTTCGTCGGGTGTCATCCAGACCGTGCGCACGATGCCTTCGTCGAGTGCTCGGTCGGGTTCAAAGGCACCCAGCGTTCCTGCAAAGGCCATTCGAAGGTAGGTGACGTCGGCGGCCTGGGCGTCTTCGGCAGTGATCGCCGCATCGGTCGGCCGCTGGAAGCGGGCCATGTAGATGCCCAACAGGGCCGTCGGCACGAAATGGTGTGCGGTTTCTTCAAGTGCTTCGCGTGCGCAGCCCTCGACGGGCGACTCGCCTGCTTCCAGATGGCCGGCCGGCGTGTTGAGCCGCAGTCCGGCGGCGGTGTGCTCCTCGACCAGCAGAAAACGCCCGTCGCGCTGGATCACCGCGGCGACAGTGACATTGGGCTTCCATCGGCGCATGCGCTTTCCTTTTTCGTGGGCAGTCGAGTGACTGTAGCGCGCCCCGATCGGCGGGCGGACTATGCGGCGCTGGCGGCCAAGGGGTCGTTCAGCGCTGCCAGCATGCCGTGGTCGAGAGCCTCCAGCCGATACCCCAGGCCGTAGATCGCGGACAGCAGAAAGCCGTTGGTCGGCCGCAGATCGAGCTTGTTGCGCAAGCGCGAAACGTGCGTGTCGAGGGAGCGCGATGGCGAGTCGTTGCTCGGGCCCCAGACCGCTTCGCGCAGGTGCTCGCGCGACAGCAGGCGTCCGATGTTGCGAAACAGGAAGTGCGCGAGTTCGTACTCGCGATGCTTGAGATCGACCGGGGCGCCGGCGATGCGCAGCGTGCGCGAACGAGGATGGAAGTGATAGGCGCCGAGCACCAGTTCGACTTCCTGCTGTGCGGGGTAGGCACGGCGCAGCAGGGCGCTGACGCGTGCTTCGAATTCGCCGACCGCTGCCGGCCGAACCAGGAAGTCGTCGGCACCGGCTTCGAGTGCTTCCACCATGTGCGGCCTTTCGGTGCGGCTGGTGGCAATCATGATCGGCAGACGGCTGTTCAGATCGTTGCGAATCCACTTCACGACCGTTTGCCCCTGGACGTCGGCCAGATTCCAGTCGAGTACCAGCAGGTCGTAGCTCTGGAGCTTGAGCTCGCGCAAGAGGCTGCGACCGTCCGCGAAACAATGGCATTCATGTCCGATGGCGTCCAGCGACTGGCGCGTCCATTCGAGCTGGATCGGCTTGTCGTCAAGTATGGCTATGCGCATGACCTTCCCTTTCCGTGTTGTTCAGCGGGTTGAGTCTAGGTAGCGTGCAGTTGGAGGGCCAGAGCCCCAGTTGCTGTCAATGTCAACTAAAGCACGGGATCCGATTTGCAATAGTGAATAAATCTAATTAACTGGACGAAACGGATGCGACAGCCATTCCGGGGTCTTCGGGTAAGCTCCGCGCGCACATCCAAATAACAATTGTTGCGAGGAGACACCATGCAGATAGGCGTACCCGCCGAGACGATGGCAGGCGAAACCCGCGTGGCCGCGACGCCGGAAACCGTGAAGAAACTGGTGGCGCAGGGCCACGAGATCCGCGTTCAGGCGAGCGCCGGTCTGGCGGCGAGCGTGACCGATGCGGCCTACGAAGCGGCCGGTGCCCGCATCACCGATCGCGTTGGCGCCTTCGGCGTGCAGATCGTGCTCAAGGTGCGCGCCCCCGACGCCGCCGAAGCTGCGCTGATGCAGCCCGGTACAGTCGTCGTCGGCATGCTCAACCCGTTCGATGCCACTGGCCTGCAGCGCCTGGCGGATGCTGGCCTCACCGCCTTTGCCCTGGAGGCCGCCCCGCGCACCACGCGCGCCCAGAGCATGGACGTGCTCTCCTCGCAGGCCAACATCGCCGGCTACAAGGCCGTGATGATCGCGGCCGACGCGTACCAGCGCTTCTTCCCGATGCTCATGACTGCCGCCGGCACCGTGAAGGCCGCGCGCGTCGTCGTCCTCGGTGTGGGCGTTGCGGGCCTTCAGGCCATCGCCACCGCCAAGCGGCTGGGTGCGGTCATCGAGGCGAGCGACGTGCGCCCGAGCGTCAAGGAGCAGGTCGAATCGCTGGGCGGCAAGTTCATCGAGGTTTCCTACGACACCGATGAGGAGAAGGAGGCTGCGGTCGGTGTCGGCGGCTACGCGCGGCCGATGCCACCGAGCTGGCTGGCGCGCCAGCAGGTCGAGGTCGCCAAGCGCGTGGCGCTGGCCGACGTGGTCATCAGCACCGCACTGATCCCGGGCCGCGCAGCCCCCACGCTCATCACGGAAGACATGGTCCGGTCGATGAAGCCCGGCTCGGTGATCGTCGACATCGCGGCCGGCAAGGGCGCGGACGCCAACGGCGGCATGACGGGGGGCAACTGCCCGCTGTCGGAGCCCGACAGGACCGTGGTGAAGCACGGCGTGACGATCGTCGGCGAGACCAATCTCGCCGCGCGGGTGGCCGCCGATGCATCGGCGCTCTATGCGCGCAACGTGCTCGACTTCCTCAAGCTGATCCTCGTGAAGGATGCCGGCCTGAAGATCGATCTGGAGGACGACATCGTCGCCGCCTGCCGCATGGCGCAAGACGGACAGGTCACGCGCAAGTAGAAGCAGAAGCCTTGAGGCGACAACGAGAACGACAACGCAGGAGCGAGGAGCACAACGCCATGGAAATCGTCAGCCACACCGTCATCAACCTGATCATCTTCGTGCTGGCCATCTACGTGGGCTACCACGTGGTCTGGACCGTCACGCCGGCGCTGCACACGCCGCTGATGGCCGTGACCAACGCGATCTCGGCGATCGTCATCGTCGGCGCGATGCTCGCCGCCGCGCTCACCACCACCTCGCTGGGCAAGACCATGGGCGTGCTCGCCGTGGCGCTGGCCGCGGTCAACGTGTTCGGCGGCTTCCTGGTCACCCGGCGCATGCTGGAGATGTTCAGGAAGAAGGAGCGCAAGGCGCCTGCAGCCCCTGCCGCTTCCGCGGCTTCCGGTACCGAGGGAGCCGCCAAGTGAGCATGAACCTCGTCACGCTGCTGTACCTGGTCGCCAGCGTCTGCTTCATCCAGGCCTTGAAGGGCCTGAGCCATCCGACCACCTCGATCCGCGGCAACGTGTTCGGCATGAGCGGCATGGCGATCGCCGTGCTGACCACGATCGCGCTGATCCACGGGCAGACGCAGGCGCTACGCGTCGACTTCGCCGGCGGCATCGGCTGGGTGCTCGGTGCGCTGGTGGTGGGCGGCGGCATCGGCGCCTTCATGGCCAACAAGGTCGAGATGACCAAGATGCCCGAGCTGGTCGCCTTCATGCACAGCATGATCGGTCTGGCGGCAGTCTTCATCGCCATCGCCGCTGTCGCCGAGCCCTGGGCCTTCGGCATCACCGCCGTGCCGCAGGACCTGCTGGTGACCAACGGAACGGCCGTCGTGCGCGGCCTGCTGCGCGAGCCGATCCCGGGCGGCAACCGGCTCGAACTGTTCCTGGGCGCGGCCATCGGCGCGATCACGTTCAGCGGCTCGGTCATCGCCTTCGGCAAGCTGTCGGGCAAGTACAGGTTCCGCCTGTTCCAGGGCGCGCCGGTGCAATTCAAGGGCCAGCACATGCTGAACCTGGTGCTCGGACTGTTGACCATCGCGCTCGGTTTGGCGTTCGTCGCGACCGAGAGCTGGGTGGCCTTCTTCGCGATGCTGGCACTGGCCTTCGTGATGGGCGTGCTGATCATCATCCCGATCGGCGGTGCCGACATGCCGGTGGTGGTGTCGATGCTCAACAGCTACTCGGGCTGGGCGGCCGCGGGCATCGGCTTCAGCCTGAACAACGCGATGCTGATCATCGCCGGCAGCCTGGTGGGCAGCTCGGGCGCGATCCTGAGCTACATCATGTGCAAGGCGATGAACCGCAGCTTCTTCAACGTGATCCTCGGCGGTTTCGGCGGCGAGGCGGTCACGGCCGGCGGCGCTGCGAAGGAGCAGCGCCCGGTGAAGAGCGGCAGCGCCGACGACGCCGCCTTCGTGCTGGGCAATGCCGAGACCGTGGTGATCGTGCCGGGCTACGGCCTGGCGGTGGCTCGCGCGCAGCATGCCGTGAAGGAACTCGCGCAGAAGCTCACCGACAAGGGCATCACGGTGAAGTACGCGATCCACCCGGTGGCGGGCCGGATGCCAGG
>CAIQMJ010000834.1 GCA_903872875.1 uncultured Variovorax sp. | reverse complement strand
CTCGTTGATCAGCACGTTGGAGTCGATCGCGACGCCGATCGCCAGTGCCATGGCCGCGATGCCGGGCAGCGTGAGCGTGGCCTGCAGCATCGACAGGATCGCCACGAGCAGCAGCAGGTTGACCGCCAGCGCGATCGACGAGAACACGCCGAACAGCGCGTAGTAGATGCACATGAACACCATGATCGCGATGAAGCCGTACATCACGCTCTTGAAGCCCTTGTCGATGTTGTCGGCGCCCAGGCTCGGGCCGATGGTGCGTTCCTGGATGATCTCCATCGGCGCGGCCAGCGAGCCGGCGCGCAGCAGCAGCGCGAGGTCATTGGCTTCGACCACGCTCATCGAGCCGGAGATCTGGAAGCGGTTGCCCAACTCGCCGTTGATCGACGGGGCCGTGAGCACTTCGCCCTTGCCCTTCTCGAAGATCAGCATGGCCATGCGCTTCCTGAAGTTGTCGCGGCTCACGTCGCGCATGATGCGGCCGCCCTTGGCGTCCATCGTCAGGTCGACCTTGGGCTGCTGCGTCTGCGAGTCGAAGCCCGGCTGCGCATCGGTCAGGTTCTCGCCGGTAACGAGCACCTGCTTCTTCACGATCACCGGACGGCCGTTGCGGTCCATGAACCGTTCGGAACCGAAAGGAACCGGGCCGGTGCCGGATTCGGCCGCGTGGCCTTCGGTGCTCTCGTCGACCAGACGCATCTCGAGCGTCGCGGTGCGGCCCAGGATGTCCTTGGCCTTGGCCGTGTCCTGCACACCGGGGAGTTGCACGACGATGCGGTCGATGCCCTGCTGCTGGATGACCGGCTCGGCCACGCCGAGTTCGTTGATCCGGTTGTGCAGCGTGGTGATGTTCTGCTTGAGCGCCGAGTCCTGCAGGCGGCGCGCCGCCTCGGGCTTGATCGTGGCCGTCAGCTTCCAGTTGCTGCCGTCCTGGCTGTCGGTCGTGCTCAGGTCCGGGAATTGGTCCTGCACGATGACCTTGGCGGCTGCGAGGCTGGCCGCATCGCGGAAGGTGACTTCGAGAACCTGGGCATTGCGGGTGACCGCGCTGCCGCGGATGCCCTTGTCGCGGAAGGCGGTGCGCAGATCGCCTGCGAAGGACTCGGCCTTCTTGTCGATCGCACCCTTCATGTCGACCTGGAGCAGGAAGTCGACGCCGCCGCGCAGGTCGAGCCCCAGGTACATCGGGAACGCATGCAGCGCCGTGAGCCATGTCGGCGAACGCGAGACCAGGTTCAGCGCCACGGTGTACGACGGATCGTTGGCGTCGGGCACCAGCGCGCGCTGAAGCACGTCGCGGGCCTTGAGCTGGTCGTCGGTGCCGGCAAAGCGGGCACGCAAGGACGTGGCGTCCAGCGTGAGCATGTCCGGCGTCAGGCCGCCGGCCTTGAGCGCTTCTTCGACGCGGGCTTGCGTGCCGGCATCGATCTTGACGGTCGCCTTGGCCGCGGAAACCTGGACCGCGGGCGCCTCACCAAAGAAATTAGGCAGGGCGTAGATGAGTCCCACCAACAGCACGATCACGAGGATCGCGTACTTCCAGACCGGGTAACG
>CAIQMJ010000833.1 GCA_903872875.1 uncultured Variovorax sp. | reverse complement strand
CGGCGATGTGGGCGATGCCACGGTCGGTCACGCGCAGCGTCTCATGGCCCGCGGCGGACCGCACGCGCTCCAACAGGCCCGCGGCGAGCAGGTCGACCTCGATCGCATCGCAGCAGGGCCAGCCCGCGGAGCGATAGACCTCGCGAAGCCGTCGCGCATGGATCCGACCCAGGACCGACGGCGCGGCCTCGTCATCCATGGCGACGCTGGTATCCCTGGCACCGGGCGGCGGGTCCGACACCGGCGGCGCATGGCCGGGATCGGTCAGCGGCGGATCGGCCGCAGGCGGGTCGACGGTCGGCGGCGGCGCGATCGGCTGCACGGGCGCAGGGGGAAAGGGAATGTCGGGTGCGGGCGGCGGCGGTCCGATCGGAGCGCTGGCGGCCACCCGCTGCAGGGCAAGGGCAGTCATCGGCGCAGGTTAGCGAAAAGCCGTTGGCGTGGCGAGTGCAGGTTGTTGCAGAACGCTAACCGCCTCGCGGTCTTCAGGCCTCAGCCCGCCGCGCGCTGTACCTCGCGCACGCCCTGCCGCGCCGACAGCATCAGGTTGCTCTCGCTGGTGCAGGCGCCGATGGTCTTGGCCAACTGGCGGCTGACGCTGACGTACGCGTGGCCGATGCGGCTGTCGAAGTACAGCATGTCGCCGCGCTCGAGATGGATGACCTCGCCATCCTCGAAATGCACGTCGACCGCGCCCACCAGGATGTAGACGAACTCCTCGCCGTCGTGCCGTGCGTAGTCTTCCGGGCCGTTGACGCTGCGCGCATGCACCGTGCCGAGGATCGGGCTCATCTGCTTGCCGACCACCTGCGTGCCGAGGAACTGATAGGAGAACGCCAGCCCGCGATAGGTCACGCCCTCGCCCGCACGCGTGACCACGGGACGATCGAGCCGCCGGGTCTTGGCGCCGGCCTCGGCAAACATCGCACCCATATCCATGTGCAGGGTGTGGCCGAGCGCCGAGAACTTCTCGTAGCTCAGCGCCAGTTGCCCGCGCTCGGCACGCGAGATGGTGGTGATCGACACGCCGGACTGCTCCGCAACATACGCCAGCGTCCAGCCGAACTGCTTGCGCGCCGCGCGCAGCCGCTTGCCGAACGCCACGCGATCGAGCGTGTGCGGCTCGGGTTCCGGCGCCGAGCCGCGCACGGCTCTTGCGTTGACTGCCCTGGACGCCTTCGCAGGCTTCGACGGCTTGGGCGCCAGGGCAGTCGCGATGGGCTTCGGAGTGGTCTTCGGGCTTGTCATGCAGGTTCTCGGATGGCGTAGATTCTGCCAGCGGACACCTCTTTTCCCGACACGTCCGATGCGAATCCCTGGCCTGGAAGTTGCGTATGTGCAAATTGCGGAAACGCAAATGCACCAGAAGAGGCTCTACGGATTGATTGCGATCATCGAACAAAAATTTGCATATGTGCAAATTTTCTTTAGACTGCGCACACGCCACACGTCACCACCGATAGCGGCCACCCACGGTTCACCCATACGCAGAGCGCCATGACTGACACGGTCGATTTCCTCATCATCGGCGGCGGCATCGCCGCTGCCTCCGTCGGCTACTGGCTGGCACCGCATGGCCACGTGCTGCTGCTCGAACGCGAGTCGCAACCCGGCTACCACTCTACCGGCCGCTCCGCCGCCCTCTTCATGGAAAGCTACGGCACGGCCCAGGTGCGGGCGTTGACGATGGCCAGCCGCGCCTTCCTGCAGTCGCCGCCCGAAGGCTTCAGCGAGCACCCTGTGCTGAGCCCGCGCGGCGCGATGATGGTCGCCGCGCCCGGACAGGACGCCGAGCTCGCCGAGCACTGGGAGATCCTGCGCGCGATGTCCCCCAAAGCCAAGCTGTTCGACAGTGCCGGCGCATGTGCGATGGTGCCCGTGCTGCGAGCCGATCGCGTGCTCGGCGCGGTCTACGAACCCGATGCCGCGGACATGGACGTGCATGCCATCCACCAGGGCTATCTGCGCGGCCTGCGTCATGCCGGCGGCCGCATCGAATGCAGCGCCGAGGCGGAAACCATCGACCGCGTCGGCGGGATGTGGCGGGTCACGGCCGGCGGCCGGACCTACGAGGCACCCGTGCTGCTCAACGCGGCCGGCGCCTGGGCCGACGTGGTGGCCGCGCGTGCAGGCATTCCGCCCATCGGCCTCGAGCCGCGGCGGCGTTCGGCCTTCATCTTCGCGCCGCCCCAGGGCTTCGCGGACGCCGCGAAGTGGCCGATGACCGCAGCCGTCGACGAGACCTGGTACTTCAAGCCCGACGCCGCCATGATGCTCGGCTCGCCCGCCAACGCCGATCCCGTCGCACCGCAGGACATCCAGCCCGAGGAGCTGGACATCGCGCTGGCCATCCACCGCATCG
>CAIQMJ010000832.1 GCA_903872875.1 uncultured Variovorax sp. | reverse complement strand
CGACCCACGTGCCGCGCGCCAACCTGCTCTACAGCCCGCGCAACAAGATCCTCGCGACCTCGCTGCTGGTCGAGGCCTTCCTGTATGAGGAGCAGACGCGCCGTGGCGTGAGCATCAAGCACTGGCAGGAGTTCGAGGATGTCGCGGACCACTGCACGGTTTGCCACAAGTGCCTGAGCCCGTGCCCGGTGAAGATCGACTTCGGCGACGTGTCGATGAACATGCGCAACCTGCTGCGCAAGATGGGACAGAAGAGCTTCCGCCCCGGCAACGCGGCGGCGATGTTCTTCCTGAACGCCACCAATCCGCAGACCATCAAGATGATGCGCACCGGCATGGTCGACATCGGCTTCAAGGCGCAGCGTCTGGCCAACGACCTGCTGCGCCGCGTCGCGAAGAAGCAGACGTCGGCACCGCCTGCCACGCTGGGACCGGCACCGATCAAGGAGCAGGTCATCCACTTCATCAACAAGAAGATGCCCGGTGGCCTGCCGAAGAAGACGGCGCGCGCGCTGCTCGACATCGAGGATGCGGACTACGTGCCGATCATCCGCAATCCGAAGGCGACGACTGCGGAGACGGAGGCCGTCTTCTATTTCCCTGGCTGCGGATCGGAGCGCCTGTTCTCGCAGGTCGGGCTCGCGACGCAGGCCATGCTGTGGCATGCGGGCGTGCAGACCGTGCTACCGCCGGGTTATTTGTGCTGCGGCTATCCGCAGCGCGGCAGCGGGCAGTTCGACAAGGCCGAGAAGATGATCACGGACAACCGCGTTCTCTTCCACCGTGTCGCCAACACGCTGAACTATCTCGACATCAAGACCGTGGTGGTGAGCTGCGGCACCTGCTACGACCAGCTGCAGGGCTACCAGTTCGACAAGATCTTCCCGGGCTGCAGGATCATCGACATCCACGAGTACCTGCTCGAGAAGGGCATCACGCTCGGCGCCGCCAGCGGTGGCGGCTACCTGTACCACGACCCCTGCCACAGCCCGATGAAGCTGCAGGACCCGATGAAGACCGTGAAGGCGCTGGTTGGTGATGGCGTCCAGAAGAACGATCGCTGCTGCGGCGAATCGGGCACGCTGGGCGTCACGCGGCCCGACATCTCCACGCAGATCCGCTTCCGCAAGGAAGAAGAGCTGCGCAAGGGCGAGGCCTCGCTGCGCGCCGACGGCAAGCTGGCGGCCGATGCCAACGTGAAGATCCTGACCAGCTGCCCAAGCTGCCTGCAGGGCTTGAGCCGCTACGGCAACGACCTGAACAACGGTCTGCTGGAGGCCGACTACATCGTGGTCGAGATGGCCAACCAGATCCTCGGCGAGCAGTGGCTGCCGGACTATGTCGCCGCAGCCAACAGCGGCGGTATCGAACGGGTGCTGGTATGAGCGGTCTGCGTGTGGACGGCTGTCCTCTGTGCGGCGAACCTGGCGGGCGCCTGGTCTGGGCCGGCTCCCGGCTGCGGGTGATCCATGCGGGCGAGGCCGATTTCCCCGGCTTCTACCGCGTCGTGTGGTCCGATCACGTGGCCGAGTTTTCCGGCCTGTCTCCGGCCGACCGTGCGTTGTGCATGGAGGCCGTGGCGATCGTGGAGCAGACGCTTCTCACGCATCTGGCGCCGACGAAGATCAACCTGGCCGCGCTGGGCAACATGGTTCCGCACCTGCATTGGCACGTGATTGCCCGCTTCGACTGCGACAGCCGTTTTCCTTCGCCGGTCTGGGCAAGCGCGCAGCGCGACATGGACGCGGCCCGGCTGGCGGAAGTGGCATCGCACTTGCCGGCCGCGGAGTCCGCGATGATCGCGTTGCTCAACGCAAGGAGTTTCTGATGGCAGGTCTGAAGGCTGGCGCACCGACGCCGCAATCTATCACCGTGCACGGCCAGTCGCGGGTGCTGGAGATCGGCTTTTCGGATGGTGCGAACTTCCGCATTCCGTTCGAGCTGATGCGCGTCTACTCGCCATCGGCTGAAGTACAGGGTCATGGTCCGGGTCAGGAGGTGCTGCAGACCGGCAAGCGCAACGTCGAACTCGCCGACCTGGAGCCGGTCGGCAATTACGCGGTGAAGCCGGTCTTCTCCGACGGGCACGAGTCCGGCATCTTCTCGTGGGATTTGCTCTATCAATTGGGCTCGCAGCAGGACGCGCTGTGGGCCGCATACGAACACCGCCTGGCGGCGGCAGGCGTCGATCGCGATGCGCCGATGCCTGGCAAGGGTGGTCACGCCTGCGGTGGGCACTGAGCCTGCAAAGCCCGGCGATCCAGCGGGGTCGTCGGCTTGATTCAGGCGCTTCCGCCCTAACATCGGGCGCATGAGCACCACCCATTTCGGCTTCGAGAAAGTCGACGAAAGCGACAAGGCACGCCGCGTGCGCGGCGTCTTCGATTCGGTCGCGACCCGCTACGACCTCATGAACGACCTCATGTCGATGGGGCTGCATCGCGCCTGGAAGGCATACACGGTGATGGTCGCCAACGTCGGCGAGGGCTCGAAGGTTCTCGATATTGCCGGCGGCACTGGCGATCTCGCGCTCGCTTTCGCGAAGAAGGTCGGCACGACCGGCGAGGTGGTGCACACCGATATCAACCAGGCGATGCTGAGCACGGGGCGCGACCGCTTGCTCGATGCGGGCGTCGTGCTGCCCACGCTGGTCTGCGACGCAGAGAAGCTGCCTTTTCCCGACAACCATTTCGATGTGGTCACCGTGGCTTTCGGGCTGCGCAACATGACCCACAAGGACGTCGCGCTCAAGGAGATGAATCGCGTGCTCAAGCCGCATGGCAAGCTGCTGGTTCTCGAGTTCTCCCGGGTCGCCAAGCCGCTGCAGAAAGCCTACGACTGGTATTCGTTCAAGGTCTTGCCTCGGCTGGGCAAGGCCGTTGCCGGCGACGATGCGAGCTACCGCTATCTGGCCGAATCGATCCGCATGCATCCTGCGCAGGATGAGCTCAAGACCCTCATGAAAGAGGGCGGTTTTGGGCACGTGGACTATCACAACATGACCGGTGGCGTCGTTGCCTTGCATGTTGGAATCAAGTGTTGAAGCAATTTTGTGAAAGAGGAGACGTCATGAAGAAGTTCTGGTCTGTCGTGTTGGTGGGTGCCCTCGCCGTGGCGAGCATTCAGGCTGAAGCGGCTCGGCTGGGCGGTGGCAAGTCCTTTGGACGCCAGTCGTCCAACGTGACGCAACGCCAATCGACGCCGCCCGCCGCCACCCCTGGCGCACCGACGCAGAACGCGACGAATGCAGCGCCGCGCCCGGCCACGCCGACACCTGCGGCCGCAGCGCCGAAACGCCCATGGGGTGCCATGCTGGGCGGACTGGCTGCCGGCCTCGGCCTGGCCTGGTTGGCTCATTCGCTCGGCCTGGGCGCTGGCTTCGGCAACATCCTTCTGATCGGCCTGCTCGTGTTCGCGGCGCTGATGGTCTGGCGCATGTTCAGTGCGCGTTCGCGTGCGTCGGGTTCTTCCGCCGTGCGTCCCGGCAATTTCGCCTTCGGAACGGCTGGCGCACCGGTCGAAGTGGCAGTCCCGGCGCAGTACAGCCCGGCCCATGTGGGCAACGATGCCTCCGCGCGTCCCTGGGAGCGCAGCACATCCTCGTTCGATGCAACGTCGCCCGCGCAGCCCGATACGGTGGCCGGCGGCTCGTCGATGGCTGGTGCTGCCGCTGCGGGTTCCGGCAGCATGATCGGCGCCGCCCTCGCCGGTTCCCAGTCCTGGGGTATTCCGACGGGCTTCGACGTCGACGGCTTCCTCGGTGCGGCCAAGCGCAACTTCGTGACGTTGCAGGCAGCCTGGGATCGTGCCGACGTGTCGACCTTGCGTTCGATGATGACCGACGGCATGGTCGGCGAGATCCAGACCCAACTGGCCGATCGTGCCAGCCACACAGGCGGCGTGACCAACAAGACCGACGTGGTGATGCTCGACGCCAAGCTGCTCGGCATCGAGGAACTGCCGGACGCCTACATGGCGAGCGTCGAGTTCTCGGGAATGATCCGTGAGGACGCATCCGCCGGACCGAGCCCATTCCGTGAGGTCTGGAACATGACCAAGCCCGTCAGCGGGGCCAGCGGTTGGTTGGTTGCAGGCGTGCAAGCATTGCAGTGAGCAACGAGCGGCCGTAAAGGCCGCGCCGAGACCGGATAATGGGGACATGGCCACACCATCGTCCCCATTTTCTTTTCTCGGCGACCTGTTCGAACGCATCGGCAACCGCCTGCAGCCGCCGCCCTGGGCAGTTCATGAGATCCAGCACCGCGTGGTGCTCTTTCTCAATCACGTCCTCCAGCAGGAGCCCGAAGCTCAGCAGCGCCTGGTACGGCAGAAAGATCGCGTCGTGCAGTTCGAGTGGCGCTTCGTCACGGTCAAGCTGGTCGCGACCCCCGCCGGCCTGCTCGATCTGGCGCCTGAGACTGCGACGCCCGAACTCACGCTGACCGTGACAGAGACCTCTCCCCTGGGGCTGGCGCAGGCCACGCTGCGCGGCGAGAAACCCGGAGTCCGTATCGTCGGGGATGTGCAACTCGCGGCCGAGGTCAATTGGCTGGCCGACCATGTGCGTTGGGACGTGGAGGACGATCTCGCGCGCCTGATCGGCGATGTACCGGCGCACACGATCGCAACCGGCGCACGTCGTGTCGCGGCGGCACTTCGGCAGTTCGTCGGTGGCCGCGGCAGCAAGCAGGCTGCCGGTGCGGAGTCCGCGGGCACCGAATGAGCCGGTTCTATCGCGGCATCTTCATCGTCTGGATCGCGCTCCGATACGGCCTTGACGAGCTGGTCCTGACGAGCTTCCAGAAGCCATGGTTGCGCGTGGTCGCGCGCATCGTGTCGGTAGGGCGCAATCTCGATGCACCGCGTGGCCAGCGGTTGCGCGAGGCGCTCGAGCGCCTTGGGCCCATCTTCGTGAAGTTTGGCCAGGTACTGTCCACGCGCCGGGACCTGCTGCCAGCCGACATCGCCGATGAACTCGTGTGGCTGCAGGACCGCGTTCCGCCATTCCCGTCGTCCGTCGCGATCGCGACGATCGAGCGTGCGTTCCGCCGGCCCGTGGCAGACGTCTTCGTGCAGTTCGACGAGACGCCGATTGCGAGCGCATCGATCGCCCAGGTGCACTTCGCGACCATTCGCGATCGCAATGGCGAACTCCGTGAAGCCGCCGTCAAGGTGCTGCGGCCGGGCATGCGTGGCGTCATGGAGAAGGATCTGGCGCTGATGGCGATGATGGCCGGTTGGGTCGAAGGCCTGTCGTCCGACGGCAAGCGACTGAAGCCGCGCGAAGTGGTCGCGGAGTTCGACAAGTACCTGCACGACGAACTCGACCTGGTGCGCGAAGCCGCCAACGCCGCCCAGTTGCGGCGCAACATGGAAAAGCTCGAGCTCGTGCTGATCCCCGAGATGTTCTGGGATTTCTGCCATCCCGAAGTGATCGTGATGGAGCGCATGAAGGGGGTGCCGATCGCGCAGCTGGAGCGCCTGCGTGCCGCGGGTGTCGACATCCCGAAGCTGGCGCGCGACGGCGTCACGATCTTCTTCACGCAGGTGTTCCGCGACGGTTTCTTCCATGCCGACATGCATCCCGGCAACATCCAGGTAAGTCTGGCGCCCGAGACCTTCGGGCGCTATATCTCGCTGGACTTCGGCATCGTCGGTACGCTGACCGAATCCGACAAGGAATATCTGGCTCAGAACTTCGTCGCCTTCTTCCGGCGCGACTACAAGCGGGTGGCGCAGCTGCACCTCGAAAGCGGCTGGGTGCCGGAAGGCACGCGCATCGACGAACTCGAGGCGGCGATTCGTACGGTGTGCGAGCCCTACTTCGATCGACCGCTTCGGGAAATTTCGTTGGGCATGGTGCTGATGCGGCTGTTTCAGACATCGCGCCGTTTCCACGTGGAAATCCAGCCCCAGCTCGTGCTGCTGCAGAAGACGCTGCTGAACATCGAGGGGCTCGGCCGGCAACTCGACCCCGACCTCGATCTCTGGGCCACGGCCAAGCCATTCCTCGAAAAATGGATGATCGACCAGGTCGGCCCGCGCAAGCTGCTCGAGCAGTTGCGCGAGGAGTCGCCGCGCTATGCCAAGCTGCTGCCCCAGTTTCCGCGGCTGCTGCACGAGTTCCTGGAGCGCCGCCCACCCGATCACCGGCGCGAACTGCTTGAGCTGTTGCAGGCCCAGAAGCGCACCAATCGGCTGCTGCAGTCGCTGATCTACGGTGGCATGGGTTTTGTATTGGGGGTGATCGTCATGCAGGTGCTGATGCGCGTGCGTTTTTTCTAAGGGGAATCTTTCGTGCTGTTGACCCTGGTCGTCGTCTATCTGCTGCTCACGATCGCCATCGGCCTGTATGCGGCCCGGCGGGTCAAGAACACCACCGACTTCGCGATTGCGGGCCGGCATCTGCCGCTCTTCATGATCGTGACGACGACCTTCGCCACCTGGTTCGGCTCCGAAACGGTGCTCGGCATTCCGGCCAAATTCATCGAGGGCGGACTGAATGGCGTGATCGAGGATCCGTTCGGTGCGGGTACCTGCCTGATCCTGGTCGGGTTGTTCTTCGCGGGCAAGCTCTACCGGATGACGCTGCTGACGATCAGCGACTACTACCGTGAGCGCTACGGCCGCACGGTCGAGGTGGCCTGCTCGCTGATCATCATGCTGAGCTATCTGGGCTGGGTGTCGGCGCAGGTCACGGCGCTGGGGTTGGTGTTCAACCTGCTGTCGGCAGGCGCGGTCAGCATTCCGGTGGGCATGGTGATCGGTGTGCTGTCGATCCTGGCCTATACCTTGTTCGGCGGCATGTGGTCGGTTGCGGTCACCGACTTCATCCAGATGATCATCCTGGTGCTCGGATTGGCGATCATCGCGGTGTTCGCAGGGCAGATGGCCGGTGGCGCCGACAAGGTGGTGGCGTTCGCGGTCAGCAAGGACCTGTTCAAGTTCTGGCCCGAGCCCAGCTTCAAGGACATGATCTTCTTCTTTGCCGCAGCGATCACGATGATGCTGGGCTCCATTCCGCAGCAGGACGTCTTCCAGCGCGTGATGTCTGCGAACAGCGTGAAAGCAGCGACACGGGGACCGGTGATCGGCGGCGTCGCGTACATCCTTTTCGCTGCGGTACCGATGTTCCTCGTGGCCAGCGCGCTGCTGATCATGCCGGAGCAGGCGGCGACGCTGCTCAAGGAAGATCCGCAGAAAGTACTCCCCACCCTGGTGCTGGAGAAGATGCCTTTCGTGATGCAGGTGCTGTTCTTCGGTGCGTTGCTGTCGGCCATCAAGTCGACCGCATCGGCGACGCTGCTGGCGCCCAGCGTCACCTTCACGGAGAACATCTGGCGGCAGTTCCGCCCATCCGGCACGGACCGCCAGAACCTGCTGACCATGCGCATCACGGTCCTGGTGTTCAGCGCGGCAGTGCTTGCCTATTCGATCCGCATGCAGGGTACGCCGATCTACGAACTGGTCTCCGGCGCCTACCAGGTGCCTCTGGTCGGCGCCTTCGTGCCATTGGTCTGCGGGCTATATTGGCAGCGCGCGACCACGCAGGGCGCGGTGGCCGCCGTGGTGCTGGGCATTGGCGTGTGGCTGCTGTTCCTGTCGATATCCTGGGGCCAGGTGTTTCCGGCGCAGCTTGCGGGCGTGCTGGCTGCGTTCGTCGGCATGTTCGCTGGCTCGCTTGCGCCGCAGTGGGTCGTCAATACGCATACGCCTCACCGGCCTCTGGCCGTTTCGGCCGACTGAGGCCGGGCGCCAAGAACCCTGCCGCCTTCGCAGCAGGCCCGCCGCTCTATAATCGCGGGCTTTGCGAGCGGCAGCTGCGCCGCTCTTTCTCGTCCCTCATCATGCCCATCTACGCCTATAAGTGCAGCACCTGCGGCTTTGCCAAGGACCAGTTGCAGAAAATGTCCGACGCACCGCTCACCGTGTGTCCGGCCTGCGGCGCGAGCACATTCCAGAAGCAGGTCACCGCTGCGGGTTTCCAGCTGAAAGGCTCTGGCTGGTATGTCACGGATTTCCGTGATGGCGGCAAGAGTTCCGGCGACTCGGCGGCCGGCGACAAGGGTGCCAAGACTTCGGAAGCCGCGTCCGCTGCTTCGCTCGCCAAGACCACCGATGGCGGCGCTGCCCCCGCTGCGGCACCTGCACCGGCGCCGAGTTCGGCACCGGCGGCGGCGCCCGCACCAGCCGCACCGGCCAAGAAGGATTGAGGCCGCCCATGCTCGCCCTGCGCAAATGGCTGCTGTCTGGTCTGCTGGTCATCGTGCCGCTGGCCATCACGCTGGGCGTGCTCAACTGGGTCATCGGTACGCTCGACCAGACCCTCTGGCTGCTGCCCGAGGACTGGCAGAAATGGTTGGTCGATCACCATGTGCGCGGCCTGGGTGTGTTGTTGACGTTGACCATCCTGCTGGTGGTCGGCGCAATCGCCAGCAACTTCGTCGGCAAGCGCCTGCTCGGATGGGGTGATGCCGTGGTGCGCCGCATCCCGGTCGTGCGCTCGATCTATTCGAGTGTCAAGCAGGTATCGGACACTCTGTTTTCCGAGAATGGCAATGCCTTCCGTACGGCGGTGCTGATCCAGTGGCCGCGCGACGGTCTCTGGACCATTGCCTTCGTGACCGGCTCGCCCAGTGGCGAAGTACAGGCTCATCTCGGCGTTGACGACTACCTCGGCGTGTATGTGCCGACCACGCCAAACCCGACCGGTGGTTACTTCGTGATGCTCAAGCGCAGCGATTGCGTCGAACTCAGGATGAGCGTCGACGATGCGCTCAAATACATCGTCTCGATGGGCGTGGTGGTGCCTGGCGGCCCCGCAACCCTCCCGACCAAATAAAAGAAATGCGCCAAGCCGGCGCTGGAATCCGATCTATGGCCATGCGTTCTCACTATTGCGGTCTCGTGACCGAAGCCCTGCTGGGCGAAACCGTCAACCTCTGCGGATGGGTCAACCGTCGGCGCGATCATGGCGGCGTGATCTTCGTCGACGTGCGCGATCGTGAAGGTTACGTGCAGGTGGTGTGCGACCCCGATCGTGCATCGACCTTCGCCGTTGCCGAAGGCCTGCGCAACGAGTTCTGCATCCAGGTCAAGGGCCTTGTGCGTGCACGTCCCGATGGCACGACCAACGAAGGTCTCAAGAGCGGCAAGATCGAAGT
>CAIQMJ010000831.1 GCA_903872875.1 uncultured Variovorax sp. | reverse complement strand
CGGCTTCGTCACCGTTCGTCCGGCGATCAAGGCCAAGCCGCAAGCGGCTGAAGGAGCGAAGTAATGGAACTCGAACTCCTGAACGAGCAAGGCCAGGCTGCGTCGAAGTATGACGCGCCCGAGACCGTGTTCGGCCGTGCCTACAACGAAGACCTGGTGCACCAGATCGTCGTTGCATTCCAGGCCAATGCCCGTCAAGGCACGCGTGCCCAGAAGGACCGCGAACAGGTCCATCACTCGACCAAGAAGCCTTTCAAGCAAAAGGGAACGGGCCGTGCCCGTGCCGGTATGACGTCCTCGCCATTGTGGCGCGGGGGTGGCCGGATTTTTCCGAACATGCCTGACGAAAACTTCTCGCAGAAGATCAACAAGAAGATGTATCGCGCCGGCATGGCCGCCATCTTCTCGCAACTCGCTCGCGAAGGCCGTCTGGCGGTGGTCGATTCGATCAAGGTCGACTCGCCCAAGACCAAGCCGCTGGCAGCCAAGTTCAAGGCGATGAACCTTGAATCGGTGCTCGTGATCGCCGAAGAAGTCGACGAGAACCTGTATCTGGCCTCGCGCAACCTGGTGAACGTGCTCGTCGTCGAGCCGCGTTACGCCGATCCGGTGTCGCTGGTGCACTACAAGAAGGTGATTGTCACCAAGGGTGCCGTCGACAAGCTCAAGGAGATGTTCGCATGAGCCGCATGAATCCTACGCCTGCCGAACGTCAGTTCGAAGAAGGCCGTCTGATGGCTGTGCTGGTCGCACCGATCGTGTCGGAAAAGGCCACGATGGTCGGCGAGAAGTCGAATGCCGTCACTTTCAAGGTGCTGCAGGACGCCACCAAGCCCGAGATCAAGGCCGCTGTTGAACTGATGTTCAAGGTCGAAGTCAAGGGCGTGTCGGTGCTCAACACCAAGGGCAAGACCAAGCGCTTTGGCAAATCCATGGGCCGCCGCGACAACGTTCGCAAAGCCTATGTGACGCTGAAGGAAGGTCAAGAGCTCAACCTCGTCGGGGAAGGCGCTTAATCATGGCCGTCATCAAGATGAAACCCACTTCGCCGGGCCAACGCGGCGCGGTGAAGATTTCGCGGGACCACCTGTTCAAGGGTGCTCCTCACGCCGCACTGTTGGAACCGCAATTCCAGAAGGCCGGCCGCAACAACAACGGTCACATCACGACCCGTCACAAGGGTGGTGGTCACAAGCACCACTACCGGGTGGTCGACTTCGTGCGCAACAAGGACGGCATCCCGGCCAAGGTCGAACGTATCGAGTACGACCCGAACCGTACCGCCCACATCGCCTTGGTGTGCTACGCCGACGGCGAGCGCCGCTACATCATCGCCCCGCGCGGTCTTGAGGCTGGCGCAACGCTGCTGAGCGGTTCGGAAGCTCCGATTCGCGCAGGCAACACGCTGCCAATTCGCAACATCCCGGTGGGTTCGACCATCCATTGCATCGAACTGCAGCCTGGCAAGGGTGCGCAGATCGCGCGCTCGGCGGGTACCTCGGCGACGCTGTTGGCTCGCGAAGGCGTCTACGCTCAGGTCCGCATGCGCTCCGGCGAAGTGCGCCGCATTCACGTCGAATGCCGCGCAACCATCGGCGAAGTGGCCAACGAAGAACATAGCCTGCGCCAATT
>CAIQMJ010000830.1 GCA_903872875.1 uncultured Variovorax sp. | reverse complement strand
TGATCGGCAATTTCGGCCAGGCCAACTACGCCGCGGCCAAGCTGGGGATCGTGGCGATGTCCAAGTCGATCGCACTCGACATGGCCAAGTACGGCGTGCGCTCCAACTGTATCGCACCCTTTGCGTGGAGCCGAATGACGGATTCCATTCCTTCGACGACGCCGGCGGAGCAGGCGCGTGTGGAAAAGCTCAAGCGCATGGACGCTGCCAAGATCGCGCCCCTGGCTGTCTTCCTGGCGAGCGATGCGGCCCATGACGTGAATGCGCAGATCTTCGGCGTGCGCGCCAACGAGATCTTTCTCTTCAGCCAGCCGCGCCCGTTGCGCTCGGTGCACAACAGCGAAGGCTGGACGCCCGAGAGCATTGCGCAGGTGGCCATTCCTGCGATGCGGCATGAGTTCTATGCCCTGGACCGCTCGCCCGACGTCGTGAACTGGGACCCCATCTGATGCGTACGAATACCGTTGCCTCGACGGCATCGCAGGGGCCTGATGCGGTCTATGCACAGTCGCTGGCCGAAGGGGTCTGGCGCGTGCAGCGCTGCACTGCGTGCAAGCTGCCGATCTTCTTCCCGCGCACCGCATGCACGCATTGCGGCTCGTTCGACTACAGCTGGTTCGAGCCCAGCCCGCTGGGCATCGTGCATTCCACGACCGTCATGCGCCGGCCGGCACAGGCCGGTGGCGATCTGCAACTGTGCCTGGTCGACTTGGACGACGGCTTTCGCATGATGAGCCGGGTGGACGGCGTGGCGCCGGCCAGCGTCGCCATCGACGACCGCGTGGAAGCTTTCATTGGCGAGCGCGACGGCGAGCCGCTGGTGCTTTTCCGGAAGACCGGAGTCTCTGCATGAACGCTATCGCAAATAGCGCATTTCGCGGCGCGGCCGCCATCACCGGCGTCGGCCACGCCGGGCTCGGCGATGCCAAGGGCTTCTCGGAAATGGAGATCCTGTCGATCGCCGCACAGCGTGCAGTGGCCGATGCGGGTCTGACGATGGCCGACATCGACGGCCTGTGTACCTGCAGCGGCTCGGCCACGATGTGGGCCTTGCCGGTGGCTGAGTACCTGGGCCTTCGGCCGAGTTTCGTCGACAGCACGATGCTCGGTGGATCGAGCTTCATCGCCCATCTGATGCCGGCCGTGCACGCGCTGATGGCCGGCGTCTGCAATGCGGTGCTGGTCTGCTACGGAAGCACGCAGCGCAGCGGTTCGGTCGACCGCGCCGCCGTCACCAAGATGCGGCAGGTGCTCGACCCGCAGCCCTACGAGAGGCCTTACGAGCCGATGCAGCCGATCAGCGCGTATGCACTGGCGACGGCGCGCCACATGCACCGGTACGGCACGACCCGCGAGCAGCTCGCCGAAGTGGCGGTTGCCGCGCGGGCCTGGGCGCGCACCAATCCCCTGGCATTCAGCCGCGGACCGCTTTCGATCGACGACGTGGTGGGTTCGCGCATGGTCTGCGACCCGTTGAGCGTGCGCGATTGCTGCCTGCTGACCGATGGCGCCGGCGCCTTCGTACTGACGCGTTCCGACCGCGCTAAAGACGCACCGCACAAGCCGGTCTACGTGCTCGGAAACGCGTCCGAAACGTGGAATCGTCAGATTTCGTCCATGCCCGACCTGACGACCACCGCCGCATCGGTGTCGGGTCCGCGTGCGCTCTCGATGGCAGGTGTCGGCATTGCCGATGTCGATCTGGCTTGCCTCTACGACGCGTTCACCATCAACGTGATCCTGTTCCTGGAAGACCTCGGCTTCTGTGCCAAGGGCGAAGGCGGCTCCTTCGTGCAGGGCGGCGGCATCGCACCGGGTGGGCGGCTCGCTGTCAATACCAACGGCGGCGGCCTCTCGTTTGGCCACCCTGGTATGTACGGCACCTTCCTCGTGCTGGAGGCTGTGGAGCAACTGCGCGGCACAGCGGGCGAACGGCAGCTTCCCAACCTCGAAGTGGCGCTCGTGCACGGCAACGGCTCGACGCTGTCGAGCCAGTCCACCGCCATCTTCGGCACCGAGGCGACGGTGTCATGATCGACAAGACATTGCCGACATTGGCCGAAGCCGTCTCCTGCATCACCGATGGCGCCTCGGTGATGG
>CAIQMJ010000829.1 GCA_903872875.1 uncultured Variovorax sp. | reverse complement strand
CGTTCTTCGGCGTCCAGAATCAGGAACGGGCGTTGCGTGCGCCGCAGGAAGTACGCCACCGAGAGCGCCGCCTGGCCACCGCCGATGATGATCACGTCGTAAGTCATTCGACCGTCAGGACACCGATTTTCAATGCGCCTCGACGGCGTGTGGGGTGGTCCTGATGCTGGTGGTCATGACCACCAGCGCAAGGCAGGCGGACAGGCCCAGTCCGGCGGAAAACCACAGTGCACCGTCGCCCCACCGCTCCACGGCCATGCCGAACAGGAACGGCGCGGCTGCCTGCACGACGCGCGCCGGCACCATCAGAAAGCCCTGGCGCTGGCCATAGCCCTTGGCGCCGAAGATCAGGAGCGGAAGCGTCCCGATGGCGATGGTCAGAATGCCGTTGCCCAAGCCATGAAGCACCGCGAAGGCGGCGGCGGCCGAGGTGCCGAGCAGGCCGAGACAGAGCGCGCCCAGTGGATGCGCCAGCGTGGCCAGCCTGGCCGACAGCAAGGGGTGCGCATGCTTCAGGAACGTGAATTCGATCAGCCGTCCCGCCACCTGCGCCGGCCCGACCAGCGCGGCAATTCCCACCGCCGCGGCGAGCGTGGCGCCGCTGACCAGCAGCAACTCGGGCAAGTGCGCGGCCATGGCCGTGCTGACGAACCAGGTCACTGCAAACACATAGGCCATCAGGACCGCGGCACGGCGTTGCTGCGCGGGCGCGAGACCGGGGCCGGCGTCCTTCCCGGAGGTCGCGGCCTCCTTCGATGCCGGATCGGCGCCGGGAGCGCGAGGCAAAAGCGCATTGAGCGGCAGGCCGACGACCATGTGCAATGCGGCCCACGCAAGACAGGCGCCGCGCCATCCGACCGTGCTTTCCAGATAGGCCGACAGCGGCCATCCCACGGTGCTCGCAAAGCCTGCGAACAGCGTGATGCCGGTGATGGCTCTGCGCGCATTCTGGCCGTGCAGGCGCACCACGGTCGCGAAGGCGGCTTCGTAAAGGCCGCTGCCCATCGCCACACCCATCAAGGCCCAGGCTGCGAAGACGAGGCTGGAATGCGTGGCGTGGCTCAGAAGAGCGAGACCGCCGGCGAACACCAGGTTGCTGGCGATGAGGACCGGCCGCCCACCCAGGCGATCGATGAGCCGGCCCGAGAAAGGCCCAATGGCGGCCGCGACAAGCAGCGCCACCGAGAATGCACCGAAGACCGTGGAGGGCGACGTGCCGACGTCCCTGCTGATGGCGCCGGCCAGGACCGCAGGAAGGTAGTACGACGATGCCCATGCCAAGGTCTGCGCCACCCCCAGCATCACCGTCGTCGTGGTCCTGCTCTGCACCGTGGCTTGCTCCCTCAGATGCTCCGCAGGTTGACGCGTTTCGACAGCGCTTCCGCGCTCTCGCGCCGTTCGCTGTAGCGGTCGACCAGGTAGTCCGCGCAGTCGCGCGTGAGCAGCGTGAACTTCACGAGCTCTTCCATGACATCGACCACACGCTCGTAGTAGGGCGACGGCTTCATGCGTCCGTCTTCCTCGAACTCGAGAAAGGCCTTGGCAACCGAGGACTGGTTGGGGATGGTGATCATCCGCATCCAGCGGCCGAGCACGCGCAACTGGTTCACCGCATTGAAGGACTGCGAGCCGCCCGACACCTCCATGAGCGCAAGCGTCTTGCCCTGGGTGGGGCGGACCGAGCCGACGGACAGCGGGATCCAGTCGATCTGTGCCTTCATGATCCCGGTCATGGCGCCGTGGCGTTCGGGCGAGCACCAGACCATGCCCTCGGACCACTGCGCCAGATCACGCAGCTCCTGGACCTTCGGATGATCCTCGGGTGCGCCGTCCGGCAGGGGCAGTCCACGCGGGTCGAAGATGCGCGTTTCCGCGCCCATCTTGCGCAGCAGCCGAGCCGCTTCTTCCGTCAGGAGCCGGCTGTAGGAGCGTTCACGCACCGAACCGTAAAGCAGCAGAATGCGCGGCGCATGCGTCGCCCGCACGGTCGGAAGCAGGCGCTCCAGATCCGGCTCGTGAAAGGCCTCGGGATCAAGGTTGGGGAGTTCAGGACTGAGCGACACGTTGGCCTTTCGCATCGATCACGGCTTCGCCGTCTTCCTTGGAGAACGCGCCCCGCTGCGGACGCGGCAGGATGTCGAGCACCGCTTCGGAGGGACGACACAGGCGCGTGCCGAGTGGCGTCACCACGATCGGCCGGTTGATGAGGATCGGATGCTGCAGCATGAAGTCGATCAGCTGGTCGTCGGTCCACTTCGGATCGTCGAGGCCCAGCTCGTCGTAAGGTGTTCCCTTCTGGCGCAGGACGTCGCGCACCGGCGTGCCCATGGCCGCGATCAGCTGCTTCAGCGTGCTCCGGTCGGGTGGCGTCTTCAGGTACTCGATGACCGTGGGCTCTTCGCCCGTGTTGCGGATCAGCGCGAGCACGTTCCGGGACGTGCCGCAGGCGGGGTCGTGATAGAGGGTGACTTCGCTCATGAGATCTCAAGCGTGTGTGGAAATTGAATGGGTTGCTTCAGCCGACACTGAGGCGCAGCGCCAGGGCCGCCAGCGTGACGGCGAGCACGGGGATGGTCGTCACGATGCCGATCTTGAAATAGTAGCCCCAGCCGATCACCGTGCCCTTCTTCTCGAGCACATGCAGCCAGAGCAGCGTGGCCAGGCTGCCGATCGGCGTGATCTTGGGCCCCAGATCGCAGCCGATGACGTTCGCATAGATCATCGCTTCCTTCACGATGCCGGTCGCGCTCGATGCATCGATCGACAGCGCGCCGATCAGCACCGTCGGCATGTTGTTCATGACCGACGACAGCGCCGCCGTGAGGAAACCCGTGCCCATCGCCGCCCCCCAGACGCCGCTTTGCGCGAAGACATCGAGCAGCGAGGCGATCTGGCCGGTCAAGCCCGCATTGCGCAGCCCATAGACCACCAGGTACATGCCCAGCGAGAAGATCACGATCTGCCAGGGCGCGCCGTGCAGCACCTTGCGCGTGCTGATGACGTGTCCCCGCGCCGCCACGGCCAGCAGGATGGCCGCGCCCACGGCGGCCACCGCGCTGACCGGCACACCCAGAGGTTCGAGGCCGAAGAAGCCGATGAGCAGGAGCACCAGCACGATCCAGCCGGCCCGGAAGGTGGCGGGGTCGCGGATCGCCTCCACGGGCACCTTGAGCTGCGTCACGTCGTAGCTCGCAGGGATGCCGCGGCGGAAGTAGAGCATCAGCACCAGCAGGCTGGCCGCCACGGCCGCGAGGTTCACCGGGATCATCACGGCGGCGTAGTCGTTGAAGCCGATCTTGAAGAAGTCGGCCGAGACGATGTTCACCAGGTTCGAGACGATCAGCGGCAAGCTCGCCGTGTCGGCGATGAAGCCCGCGGCCATCACGAAGGCCAGCGTGGCGGCGGGCGAGAACCCGAGCGCAACGAGCATCGCCATCACGATCGGCGTGAGGATCAGCGCCGCGCCGTCATTGGCGAAGAGGGCCGACACCGCCGCGCCCAGCAGCACGATGAAGGCGAACAGCAGCCGGCCGCGCCCGTTGCCCCAGCGCGCCACGTGCAGCGCGGCCCATTCGAAGAAGCCGGCCTCGTCGAGCAGCAGGCTGATGATGATGACGGCCACGAAGGTCGCGGTGGCGTTCCACACGATGCCCCAGACGACCGGGATGTCGGCGAACTGCACGACGCCGAAGAGCAGCGCGATCACCGCGCCGAGCGAAGCGCTCCAGCCGATGCCCAGGCCCCGCGGCTGCCAGATGACCAGCACGAGGGTGAAGATGAAGATCAGGATGGCCGCGAGCATTGGAGAGTTTTTGTTGGTTTTGAGTTGGTGATGCGCAAGCGGGCCCTGCCGGCCCGCTGCATGAGGTCGGAAATCGCGCGGCTCTGGATCAGAGGGCTTCGAGCGCTTCGCGCAGCTGTGCATCGTCCAGGGTGTCGAAAGGGACTTGCGCCAGCTTGCGCATCCGTTCGCCGATGGCCTGGCGGGTGGATTCGAAGGCTTCGCGCTTCTCGTCCGCGTTCGTCCCGACATTCGAAGGATCCGGGTATCCCCAATGAATCTTCACGGGCGAGCCGGGCCAATAGGGGCAGGTCTCCTGCGCCGCGCTGTCGCAGACGGTGATGACGACCCGCATGGTGGGTGCACCGGCCTCCGTGAACTCGTCCCAACTCTTGCTGCGGTAGCTCGACGTGTCGATGCCCGCGTTCTGGAGCACCTCGATCGCCATCGGGTTGATGCGGCCGCTGGGCGCGCTGCCGGCACTGTAGGCTCGCGCGTCGACACCCAGTTCTTGCGCCCTGTGATTGAACATGCCTTCCGCCAGCACGCTGCGTGCCGAGTTGTGGGTGCAGAGGATCAGGATATTCGTCGTCATGTCAGCGGGTTCCGATGTCGCGCACTTCGCGCTGGATGGCCAGGGTCTCGAGCTTGGCGAGCGGCAACGAGAGCAGAAACTCGATCCGGCGCTTCAAGGTGACCGCGGCGTCCATGAAGGCGTGATGCTTAACCTCGTCCGAGCCTTCGACCGCCGCGGGATCCGGAAGGCCCCAATGGGCGCTGATGGGTTGCCCCGGCCAGACGGGGCAGACCTCACCGGCAGCCTGGTCGCACACGGTGATCACAAAGTCCATCTGAGGCGCATCGGCCTTGGCGTACTCTCCCCAGCTCTTGCT
>CAIQMJ010000828.1 GCA_903872875.1 uncultured Variovorax sp. | reverse complement strand
GAGTTCTTCTGGAACCCGACCGGCACGGCGTACCAGTCGAAGATGGCCTATCCGGTGGCGCTGGACGCCATCGTGCGCGCGATCCACGACGCGCAGGCCGACCACGGCATCGTCGGCCGGCTGATCCCGTCGATCGACCGCGAGGCCTCGCCGGCCGCAGCGCTCGAGATGGCCGGCTGGGTCGCGGCCGTGCCACGCGAGGAGGTGGTCGGCATCGGCATCGACTACAGCGAGATCGACCATCCGCCCGAGCTCTTCGCCGACGCCTATGCGGCCGCACGCCGCGCCGGCCTCAAGACCACTGCGCATGCCGGCGAATTCGGCATGCCCTGGACCAACGTGCGCACCGCGGTCGAGCTGCTGAAGGTCGACCGCATCGACCACGGCTACACGATCGTCGACGCACCGGACTTCGCGCGGCAGTGCGCCGAGTCGGGCATCGTCTTCACGGTGGTGCCGACCAACTCGTTCTACCTGCGCACATTGCCGCCCGAGCGCTGGGCGCTCGACCATCCGATCCGCCGCATGCCGGGGCTCGGGCTGCGCGTGCATCCCAACACCGACGACCCGACGCTGCACCTGGTCACGCCGACCGGCGCCTGGACGAAGATGGTGGCCGACTTCGGTTTCTCGATCGACGACCTGCGCGGCTTCATGCTGAACGGCATCGACGCGGCCTGGGTCGACCATGGCACGCGCGCCGGCTGGCGGCATGCGTTCACGGCCGAGTTCGACCGCCTGAACTCTGCGCTGCAGCCGTAGTGCGCTGCCGGCCGTGCGGCGCCTGCGCCGGCGTGTAGTGCTGGGCATAGAGCTCCAGCACGATGTCCTTCACGCCCTCGACATGCGCCGCGACGGCACGCGCCGCTTCTTCGGGCTCGCCGCGCCGGCAGGCCGCGACGATCAACCGATGGTCCTCGTTCGAGCTGCGGTTGAAGCCCGCGAGCGACAGCTGCATGAAGGACATGCGCTGGATGTGGCCCTGAAGCATCGCGAGGATCTGCTTGGACAGTGGCTTGTCCGCCGGCCCGTAGAGCAGGCCGTGAAAGCGCGCGTTGAGCTCGCTGAAGGCCCAGGCATGGTCGGCCTCGTCCATCTGTGCGACCAGGCGGTCGGCCTCGTCGAGGTCGGCCGTGGTGAGCAGCGGCGCGGCGGTGCGCATCAGGTGCGGCTCGACCATCATGCGCAGCTCGAAGGCGTCGCGCAGCTGGCCCAGCGTGAGCTCCTTGACGATCGCGCCGCGGTTCATCAGCAGCTCGACGAAGCCGTTGGCTTCCAGCGTGCGCAGCGCCTCGCGCACCGGGATCTTGCTCACGTGGAACAGGTCGGCCAGCTCATCCTGGCGCAGCGCGCGGCCCGGGCCGAGCATGCCGCGCACGATGGCTTCCTGCAGCAGCCGCACGATGTCGTCGGTCGACAGCCGCCCGCCGGCCGCCTCGCGGTGCGCACGGGCGAGCTGTGCCAGCGGTGTCTCGCCGCCGGGACGCGTCGGCACCGGGCTAGCGGCCATGGCCTTCGTGGATCTTGTCGCGGATGAAGCCGCAGATCTCGTTGAAGAGCGGCGTCTCCTGCATCTCGGCACGGCGCGGCCGCGGGAAGGGTACGCGGATGTCGGCCACGATGCGCGAAGGCCGTGCGTTCATCACCAGCACGCGGTCCGACAGGAACACCGCCTCGCGGATGCTGTGGGTGATGAAGATCGCGGTCTTGCGCACCTCGTCCCACAACTGCGCGAGCGCGATGTTCATGTCGTCGCGGGTGATCGCGTCGAGCGCCGAGAAGGGCTCGTCCATCATCAGCAACTGCGGATCGTTGATGAGCCCGCGGCAGATCGCCACGCGCTGGCGCATGCCGCCCGACAGCTCGGCCGGCCGCTTGTCGCGGAAGGCCCAGAGTCCGGTGAGCTGCAGCAGCCGCTCGGCCTCGGCCATGTAGCTGGCGACCGGCCGCTTCTGCGTGCGGATCGGGAACAGCACGTTGTCGAGCACGCTCTTCCAGGGCAGCAGCGTCGCGTCCTGGAACACGTAGCCGAAGTCGCGCCGAGGTGCCGTGACCGGCGCGCCGTTCACCAGGATGCGTCCAGCGCTCGGCGTTTCGAGCCCGCCGATCATCGACATCAGCGTGCTCTTGCCGCAGCCACTCGGGCCGACCAGCGTGACGAAGTCGCCTTCGTCCACGTCGAAGTCGGCCTGCTCGACGGCCTGCACGTCGCCGCTGCGGGTCGAATAGGTCTTGCGCGTGGCCTGCACCGACACGTAGCTGCGATCGCGTTCGCGCGCAATGCTGCGCGGCTGCAGCCAGGAGGGGGAATCGGTCATCGATGCAGTCATGTCACGCGCCATACAGGCGTTGCGTCCAGCGTTCGAGCAGCGCCACCAGGCCGTAGAACACCAGCCCGAAGGCGCAGAGCACGACGATGGCCGCGAGGATCAGCGAGGTGTCGGCCTGCGAGGACGCGAACAGGATCAGGTAGCCGAGTCCCGCCTGCGAGGTGA
The DNA here is from genome assembly GCA_903872875.1 of uncultured Variovorax sp. Taxonomy (GTDB): domain Bacteria; phylum Pseudomonadota; class Gammaproteobacteria; order Burkholderiales; family Burkholderiaceae_C; genus Variovorax. The sequence continues at coordinate 1,843 of CAIQMJ010000828.1, read as the reverse complement.
TGAACTCGCCGACGATCACGCCGATGATCGCGAAGGTGGTCGCGATCTTCATGCCGCTGAACACGTAGGGCAGCGCATGCGGCAGCCGCACCGACGTGAACACCTGCCAGCTCGACGCGGTCAGCGCGCGGCACAGCCGCAGCAGCGACTTGTCGACGTGGTCGAGCCCGGCCAGTGCGGCGATCACCACCGGGAAGAAGCTGATGAACACCGAGAAGGTCAGCCGCGACTGGAAGCCGATGCCGAGCCAGACGATGAAGAGCGGCGCCAGCGCGATCTTCGGGATCAGCTGGAACAGCACGACGTTCGGGTACAGCATGCTGCGCATCAGGCCCGAGGCGCTCAGCAGCGCGGCCAGCGCGACGCCGAGCACCGAGGCGATCGCGAAGCCCGCCACGCTTTCCCACACGGTGGGCCAGGCGTGCTGCATCAGCAGGGGAAAGGTCTCGATCAGCCGCTGCACGATCGCGCTGGGCGCGGGCAGCAGTACCTCGCGGACCGCGAAGGCGCGCACCGCAGCCTCCCACACGGCGAGCGTGCCGAGCGCGAACAGCAGCGGCAGCACGATGCGCCGGAAGGCGCTGTCGTCGGCGTCGGCGTTCATCGCGCGGCCACTTTGTCGAGGCCGTCGAGCATCTCGACCATCTGCTCCGTCGTGCTGGTCCAGCCGAAGAACTTCTCGATGTTGAACACGCTCGCGTCGAAGATCGACTGCGCGCCGGCCTGCAGCGTGGCGTCGGACACCATCACCGCGAAGAACTCGCGGTGGAAGGCGTCGCGCACGGCGGTCTCGACGCAGACGTTGGTGTTCACGCCGACGAAGACCAGCGTCGTGATGCCGTGGGCGCGCAGCAGCATCTCGAGGTTGGTGCCCGCGAAGGCGCTGTAGCGCGGCTTGTGGACCACGGGCTCTTCGGGCAGCGGCTGCAGCGCATCGACGATCGCGTGGTCCCAGGTGCCGCGGATCAAGAGCTCGCTGCCCGGATGGGCGCGCATGTACTTCAGCGGGTTGGACTTGTGCCACATCGGCGACTTGCGCGTGCCCGTCTCCGCGAGGTTCGGGCTCCAGCCGTTCTGCGCGTGCACGACCATCATTCCGGCGCGGCGCGCGGCCTGCAGCACGCGTGCCGCGCGTTCGATGACCGGCGGCGAGCCCGACACGTCGAAGCCCGCCAGGTCGAGATAGCCACCGGGCGACAGGTAGCCGTTCTGCATGTCGATGACCACCAGCGCGGTCTCGGCCAGCGTGGCCTCGAGCGGCTCTGGCCGTGTTGGGAGCACCAGGTTCATCAGGCTCCGACCATCCTGGCGTAAGGCGCGACGTTCTTGCGGATCACGTCCCATTCGGCGGCGCTGAGCTTGATCTTGCCGACGAAGCGGTTGGTCGCGAGGTCTTCCGGGCGCAGCGGCCTGGCGTCGGCGGTCAGTGCGCCGGCCTTGGCGGCGAGCGCGATCATGCCGGCCAGCTTCGGGATGCTGCTGTAGCCCATGCCGTTGTCGACCGCCTCGGGCGCGACCATCGTCGCCTGGGCCAGGCCCTGCGACAGCACCGCATTCTCCTTGCCGCCCTTGGCCAGGCCGATCTCGGGCTGCGCCTTGTAGAGGATCTCGAGCGAGGCTTGCGGATTCTTGAGCGTGTAGACCACCGACTCCAGGATGCCGTCGACCATCGCCTGGCACAGGCCCGGATCGGCGTCGATCGTTTCCTTGCGCGCGATCACCTGCGCGGCGTAGAGCTCGATGCCCGACTTGGCCCAGGGAATGAAGCGCGTCTTCACGCCCAGCGAGTCGAGTACCGGGATGCTCGATGAACCGATGGCGGTGATCGCGTCGACCTGCTTGT
>CAIQMJ010000827.1 GCA_903872875.1 uncultured Variovorax sp. | reverse complement strand
CGGCCCGCGCGCGTGGCGGCGGCGGCGGCGGGTCGCGGTGCTTGCGGCGTTGCGGGGCGCGTGCGCCGCTGCCCGCGAGCGCGCTGCGCAGGTGGTCGAGCGGTGGCCAGAGGTCGGTGGTCATGGCGTGGTTGTCCTGAATGGCTATGTCTTCAGGCGTAAGACGCTTCAGCACCGAGGATTTTGAAAACCAGCAGGATCGCGCCCATGTTGTCCGGTGCGATCGCGATGCCCAGGGTCTGCGAGATCCAGCGGCCGAGCGCGGTGCGCGCGTAGTCCGCGGGCAGGCTGTCGCGCTTGTGGACCAGCCCCAGCCGGCCCGCGCGGTAGTGGTACGACGCGATGGCATGCCGCGACGCCACGCCCGACAGCCCCCCGGCCGCCTCGCGGCCGAAGCCTTCGCACAGCAGCAGGCGCTCCGGTTCGTCGAGTTCGGCGATGAAGGCGCGCGCGGCCTGCTGCACGCCGCGCGCATCGAGCCCGTGCTCGACCAGTTCGTCGCCGGCCTCGTCGCCCGTGCCGACCTGCGCCTCGAAGTCGGCGTCGCTGATCTGGCTGCCGATCGACAGCTTGCGGCGGAAGCTGCTCGCGCGCGTGCAGTCGATCAGGTAGCGGCGGAAGTACGCGCAGAGCGCGAACGCACTCGACGGCGCGCTGTGCGCGCTGCGCACCGCGTCGCCGTGCTCGGCGCCATCGCTGCCGTCGTCCGGATCGGCATCGAGCCGCAGCACCTTCACGTAGATGAACTGCGCGACCAGCTCCTGCCGGCCTTCGCCGAGCACCTTCAGTTCCGGCGGATTGCAGGCCTGCAGCGCACCGCCGACGATCGCGTACATGCGCCCCATGTCACCGGGCGACAGCGTCTGGCGGCGCTGCCACAGGCGCATGAGTTCGCTGCTGTCGGACGAAGAAAGGGTTTCTTGCATGGCAACCGAACGCTCACAACAGGTATTCGCCAGGAACACCGCGGAACCGGCTTCGCCGGGCCGCCGGTGTTGCCCCCTGCAAGGGGGTTGGCGAAGCGACACGAAGTGCGCGAAGACTGGGGGTGTGCCTAGTCATCGACGCAGGAGCCTTCTTCGGGCACCAGGCATTGCGGCAGGTCGTCGCCGACCGCGGCGCCGCGCGTGCGGATCGACGATGTCGCGGCCGCCGCCACCGCCAGCCCGCGCGGCAGCAGGATCCAGAGCTGGCCGCGCTCCTTCATGCGCCGCGCATTGGTCGCGGCCTGCTGGCCGTTGCCGAAGAAATAGTCGGCCCGCACCGCGCCGCGGATCGCGCCGCCGGTGTCCTGCGCGATGGTCAGGCGCTGCATCGGCGCGCCGGAGCCGGGCGCGCGCGTCGACACGAACACCGGGTAGCCGAGCGGCGTGCTGCGCGGATCGACCGCGATCGAACGGCCGGCCGACAGCGGCACGCCGAACGCACCGACCGGCCCGGCGCCGCCGACCGCCGCCGCGGCTTCCTTGAAGAACACATAGCTCGGGTCCTGGATGCCCGAGCCCTTGGCACCCGCCACGCTGCGGCCCGGCACCACCACCGGCCCGCTCGCGATCGGCCGCGCCAGCGTGAAGCCGCGCGTGCGGATCACGCTGGTGTCGGTCGCGGCGCCTTCGTCGTCGTCGCCGTCGTCCAGTTCCAGCTCGACGCCGCTGCCGCGCGTCTTCACCGCGGTGCGCTCCTTGCCGTTCGGCCCCTTGGCCAGCGTCGGGCGGAAGGGCTGGCCGTTCTGCTCGGCATAGGCCACGCGGATCATCTCGCCGCTCGCCAGGCGGATGCGGCCCGAGCCCTGGATCTGCATCTCGTACAGCGCGGTCGCGCTGCTCACGAAGGCCAGCACCTTGGCGTTCGGCGCGCCCTTGGTCTCGATCTCCTCGCGCGTGTAGTACGGCCGCAGCTGGCGGCCTTCGGTGCGCAGCCGCACCTTGCGGTCGAGCGTGTCGCGCGTGATGGTCGACAGGTCGAGCGCATACAGGCCCGGCGCCCCCATGTCGCGCGTGTTCAGGCCGGTCTGCACGACGACGTTGCGGCCATCGATGCGCGCGGCCACAGTGCCGTTGCCCGGCGGCAGCTTGCGCGCATCGACGAAGAACATGTCCTCCGGCTGGCCGTAGACCGGGTAGATGAAGGGCGGCGCGTAGCTGCGGCTGCCGGCGATCTCGGGCTCGAAGTAGCCGGTGACCACGCCGTCGGGCTTGCGGTCGTCGTCGCGGATCTGGTAGGCCGAGAACTCGCGCTCGAAGAAGCCGCGGATGGCGAGGTTGTTCTTGCCGTCGACGTCGAGTGCGCGCGTGCAGACCTCCTTCCATTCGGTGCCGCGGCCGTTCAGCACCTTGCAGCTGCCGAGAAAGGCCGGCCAGCTCTCGACGAAGTCGTCGCGGCCCCAGCCCGGCATCGCGCCGAACGCGACGGAGGTGTAGGTGGCGAGCTGGGTCGAGAAGGTGCGCGCCTGGCCGGCCACGCTGGCGTTGGCGAGCGCGGGCCGTGGCGCTGCGGCGGGCGCGGCCTGCTCGGGTTCGGGGGCGGCCGAAACGGCGGGTGCGGGTGGCGGTGCCGGGGGTGCGGCTGGCGGCGGCGCCGCGCAGCCGGCCATGACAGCCGCCCGCGCCGCTGCCGCCGCT
>CAIQMJ010000826.1 GCA_903872875.1 uncultured Variovorax sp. | reverse complement strand
TTCACTCCTCAGGCATGCACCAGCGTGCCTTCGTCCTCCCCCATGACGACGCGCTTGAGCGCGCCGTTCTTGAGGATGGAGAACACCTTGATCGGCAGCTTCTGGTCGCGGCACAGCGCAAAGGCCGTCGCGTCCATGATGCCCAGATTCTTCCCGATCGCCTCGTCGAACGACAGCGACGCGTAGCGCGTGGCGCTCGGGTCCTTTTGCGGGTCCGCCGTGTACACCCCGTCGACCTTCGTCGCCTTGAGCACCAGCTCCGCACCGATCTCCGCACCGCGCAGCGCAGCCGCCGTGTCGGTCGTGAAGAACGGGTTGCCCGTGCCGGCCGCGAAGATCACGACCTTGCCTTCCTCCAGGTACTGCAGCGCCTTGGGCCGCACGTAAGGCTCGACCACCTGCTCGATGGCGATGGCGGACATCACGCGGGCGATGAGCCCCTGCTTGTCCATGGCATCGGCCAGGGCCAGGGAGTTCATCACGGTGGCGAGCATGCCCATGTAGTCGGCGGTGGCGCGGTCCATGCCGACGGAGCCGCCCGCGACGCCGCGGAAGATGTTGCCCCCGCCGATCACGACGGCGACCTGCACGCCCATGTTCACCACCTCGGCCACCTCCCCCACCATGCGCACGATGGTCGCGCGGTTGATGCCGAAGGCGTCGTCTCCCATCAGAGCCTCACCCGACAGCTTCAACAAGATCCGCTTGTGGGCTGGACGGGCATCGGGCATGGGCAACTTCCTTGAAAATAATGTGCGGGGCGAGTGTAAGACTTTAGCGGTCGAAAACGACAGGGCCATGGCCCTGTCGCAGTGCGCAGATCAGGCTGCGGCTTTGGCGGCTGCGACTTGCGCAGCGACTTCGGCTGCGAAGTCGTCAACCTTCTTCTCGATACCTTCGCCAACGACATAGAGCGTAAAGCTCTTGATCGACGTGCCAGCGGCCTTGAGCATCGCCTCGACAGTCTGCTTGTCGTTCTTCACGAAGGGCTGGTTGTGCAGCGACACTTCCTTCAGGTACTTCTGCACACCGCCTTCGATGCGCTTTGCAACGATCTCGGCCGGCTGCGGTTGCTTGCCAGCGGCTTCGGCAACCTTGCGGTCTTCCTCGGCCTTGCCTGCGGCCACTGCGCGCTCTTTTTCGATCAGGTCTGCGGGCACCTCCGCGCTGGAGATTGCCACCGGCTTCATGGCGGCAATGTGCATCGCGACGTCCTTGGCAGCGGCGTCGTCACCCTCGAACTCGACCACCACACCAATGCGCGTGCCGTGCAGATACGACGCAATCTTGCCGTTGCCGGCAAAGTGCTTGAAGCGGCGGAAGCTCATGTTCTCGCCGATCTTGCCGATCAGACCCTTGCGGACGTCCTCGAGCGTCGGGCCGAAGCCGTCCTGCTCGTAAGGCAATGCACCGAGCGCCGCTATATCGGCAGGGTTGTTCTGCGCAGCCAGCTTCGCAGCCGCATTGGCCAGCGCCAGGAAACTGTCGTTCTTGGTGACGAAGTCGGTTTCACAATTGATCTCAACCATTGCGCCGGCATCGCCACCAACATATGCCGTGACCACGCCTTCAGCGGTAATGCGCCCCGACGCCTTGCCAGCCTTGTTGCCGAGCTTGATGCGCAGCAGCTCTTCGGCCTTCTCCATGTTGCCTTCAGCCTCGGTAAGAGCCTTCTTGCATTCCATCATCGGCGCGTCGGTCTTTGCGCGCAGTTCGCCGACCATGCTTGCGGTGATTGCAGCCATTATTCGTTCTCCGTATTCAAAAAATTCAGGTCAAAAAAAGGGGCACCAAAGCCCCTTCTTCAGGCTCGCGAGGAGCAATCTCAGGCGGATGCGCCTTCTTCGACTTCGACGAAGTCATCGCCAGCGCCTTCGGCGGCGACGGCTTTCACCACGTCGTTGGTCGCGCTGTTGCGGCCTTCGATGATCGCGTCAGCGATGCCACGGGCGTACAGAACCACCGCCTTCGACGAGTCGTCGTTGCCGGGGATCACGTAGTCGATACCTTCGGGAGAATGGTTGGAGTCCACCACACCGATCAGCGGGATACCCAGCTTGCGTGCTTCTGCAACGGCGATCTTGTGGAAGCCCACGTCGATCACGAAGATGGCATCCGGCAGCGCGGTCATGTCCTGAATGCCGCCGATGTCCTTTTCGAGCTTCGCGATTTCGCGCGAGAACGTCAGCTGTTCCTTCTTGCTCAGACTGTCGAGGCCGGCCTCTTGTTGCGCCTTCATTTCCTTCAGACGCTTGATCGATGTCTTGACCGTCTTGAAGTTGGTCAGCATGCCGCCGAGCCAACGGGTGTCGACGTAGGGAACGCCAGCACGACGAGCCTCTTCGGCCACGATTTCACGGGCCTGGCGCTTGGTGCCGACCATGAGGATCGTGCCGCGGTTGGCGGTCAGTTGCTTGGCGTACTTCATCGCATCCTGGAACATCGGAAGCGATTTTTCCAGGTTGATGATGTGAATCTTGTTGCGATGGCCGAAGATGAACGGGGCCATCTTGGGGTTCCAGAAGCGGGTTTGGTGACCGAAGTGGACACCGGCTTCCAGCATTTCGCGCATGGTTGTCGACATAGGAGTTACTCCAAAGGTTGGGTCTAAAATCCAGCCCGTTTTGTGCCTCCGTAAGAAGCGCACAACACCTTGAATGGGCCGGTTTGCGGATTTGTTTCATGACTAGGGAATGCCCCTAGGCGAAACCCAACGAGTATAGCACGCGCCTCGCCCTTGACCTTCCAAAAAGCAACTATGCGCCCCGATCTGCACGCTACCCGCCTCGCCTTGGCGGCACAACGCACCAACGCACGCACCGAAATGGCGCGCTCCGTCGAAGCAGCCACAGCGCCAATCAATGCGCATACGTTTGCACGACCGATGTTCGACGAGGCCGCGCAGGCCGCCGAGGCCGCCAGTCCAGAGAAGCAGCTTGGCGGCCTGGCTTTTTCCGCCAAGGATCTCTTCGATGTTGCTGGCCAGCCCACGCCAGCCGGGTCGATCGTTCTGGCGCATGCGCCGGCCGCTACGGTGGACGCGCCTGCAGTGGCTCGTCTGCGCGCTGCTGGAGGTGTGCTGATCGGGCGCACGACTATGACGGAGTTCGCGTTCTCGGGTGTCGGCATCAATCCGCACCATGGCACGCCAGCCAATGCAAGCAGTCAAGACGTGCCGCTCATTCCAGGCGGTTCGTCGTCGGGGGCGGCAGTGTCGGTTGCGACGGGGGCCGCCTTCATCGGGCTCGGCTCGGATACCGGCGGCTCGATCCGGATACCGGCGGCGCTGAACGGCATCGTCGGCTACAAGAACACCGCACGCCTCGTGCCGACCGCCGGCGCCCTCCCCTTGTCCACCACGCTGGACACCGTCTGCGCCATGACCCGATCGGTACGCGACGCGATCACCGCGCACGAAGTCATGGCTGCGCGCACGGTGAGCGCCGATGGCAAGCCACTGGCAGCGCGTCGGCTGGCGATTGCAACGACCACTTTCTTCGACGGCATCGAGCCTCAGGTCGCCCGAGCTTTCGAGCGCAGCATCCGAATGCTGCGCGCTGCGGGCGCCCGAATCGATGAGGTTGAACTTCCCGAACTCGCGGAACTGGCGTTGATCAACGCTGGCGGCGGCTTCTCGCCCGTCGAGGCCTACGCCTGGCACCGGTTGCTGCTGGAGCGCAGCGGCGCCGGCTACGATCCACGCGTGGCACAGCGCATGCTGCGTGGCGCCAACATGAAAGCCTACGAATACATTGAATTGATCCACGCCAGGG
>CAIQMJ010000825.1 GCA_903872875.1 uncultured Variovorax sp. | reverse complement strand
GTCGCGTCGACCCACATGCCGCACTTGCCTTCGTTGAAAAGCGCGAGGTTCTCGTTGAAGCTGTTGGCCGAGGCGCCGGGCGGGCCGTAGGCCTTCATCAGGTCGACATAGAAGCCGATGGCATCCTTCCAAGGCTTGGTGTCGATCTGCGGCTTCCACTGCATGTCGAACCACTGGCCGCCATTGGTGTTGACCATCGTGGTCAGCAGCGCCATGTTGTCGCCCCAGCCCGGCTTGCCGCGCAGGCACATGCCGTACACGCCGGCCTTCGGGTCATGGATCTTGCCGGCCAGTTCCTTCACCTGCACCCAGGTCGGCTGCTCGGGCATCTTGAAGCCGACCTTGTCGGCCAGGTCCTTGCGGTACATCAGCATCGAGCTCTCGCCGTAGAAGGGCGAGGCATAGAGCTTGCCCTCGTACGACAGGCCGGCGCGGATCGCGGGCAGCAGGTCGTCGGCGTCGTAGGCAGCGTCGGTCGCGATCGGCGTGAGCCAGCCCTTCTTCGACCAGATCGGCGCCTCGTACAGCCCGATGGTCATCACGTCGAACTGCCCGCCCTTGGTGGCGATGTCGGTCGTCACGCGCTGGCGCAGCGTGCCTTCCTCCAGCGTGACCCACTTGAGCTTGATGTCCGGATATGCCTTCTCGAAGACCGGCGTGAGCTTCTGCATCTCGATCATGTGGCCGTTGTTGACGGTTGCGATGACCAGTTCGGTGGCGGCGTGGGCGAACCCGGTGGCGGCGAGCGCGGCGATCAGGCCGGCTTGGGCAAAGCGATTCATGTGTGTCTCCAGTTGTCGGCGCCAGGCGGTCGCCGTGGCGGGATTCTGAAGATTCATGGATGCAGTTTTGGTACTGCATTTGCCCCTACTGGTACTTTCTTGCACCAAATGCCTAGTGAAATCCCTAGTTGGTGGGACTCAGGATGCAAAAGCGCTCGTCGATCGAGCGGCGCACGCCAATTTCGCGCCCCTGCCGTCGGCCGTCACCCCTCGCAAGCTCACTAAACGTCGGTTTAGTTAACATTTGGAAACCCTAGTTACGATTGACAGGTCAGCCTCCTGTCAGATCCTGGAGGTGGACATCAAAACTTTACCAAGGTAGAAAAATGAGCGTTTGGATGAGGGTGGCGGTCGCTATCGCGTTGTGCGCAGGCCTTGCAGCATGTGGTGGTGGTGGTGGTGGTGGCGGCGGCGGCGAAAGCGCGCCTCCACCATTGACCGCGACGGTCTCCGTGAATGGCAGCACGGCAACGCCGGGCACGGACGGGCAGTACGCGGTCAAGCCGGGCGATGCGGTCGAGATCGTGCCAAGCCAGGCGGCGGATTGGACCGGCAGCGGCAGCGACCCTGCCGTGACGCTGCGCAGTGCGACGACGACGCCGACCAGGTGGACGGCGCGCATCCTCAATGCCAAGCCACAGACACTGACCTATACCGCGAGCGCCAAGGCCAGCGCCAATGCCTCGCTGACCAGGGACATCGTCCTGAAAATCGCCCCCGGCGACGCGCGCAACGGCGAATACCGCGTCTATGCCACATCCGGCCTGCAGCTCAAGCTGCGCCTTGACTTCGACATCCATGCCTACGACATGATCTCTGGCGACGGCACGACGCTGTCCGACGAGTTCAGCGCGGTCGCCGACGAGCCGGG
>CAIQMJ010000824.1 GCA_903872875.1 uncultured Variovorax sp. | reverse complement strand
TCTTCGATGATCTTCTGGTGGCGCCGCTGCAGCGAGCAGTCGCGGCTGCCGAGCCACAGTGCATTGCCGTGCGCATCGCACAGCATCTGGATCTCGACGTGCCGTGGATGGCCCAGGAACTTCTCGATGTAGACCTCGGCGTTGCCGAAGGCGCGCCGTGCTTCCTCGCGCGTCAGCGCCATGGCGTCGAGCAAATCATCCTCGCGCTGCACCACCCGCATGCCGCGCCCGCCGCCGCCGCCTGCGGCCTTGACGATGACCGGATAGCCGATGTCGCGCGCGATCGCCTGGATCGCGGGGCCGTCCTCTGGCAGCGACGCGTCCGGGCCGGGCACGCAGGGCACGCCGGCCAGCCGCATGGCACGCTTGGCCGAGACCTTGTCTCCCATCACGCGGATGCAGGCGGCGCTGGGCCCGATGAAGTGCAGGCCGGCCGCCTCGATGCGCGCCGCGAAACCGGCGTTCTCGGAGAGGAAGCCATAGCCCGGATGGATAGCCTGTGCGCCGGAGACTTCGGCGGCGAACAGGATCGCCGCCTGGTCGAGGTAGCTGCGCGCCGGCGACGCCGGGCCGATGCACAGCGCCTCGTCGGCCTGCTGCACATGGACCGCGTCGCGGTCGGCCTCCGAATACACCGCCACCGTGCGCAGGCCCAGGCCGCGGCAGGCGCGCTGGATGCGCAATGCAATTTCGCCTCGGTTGGCGATGAGCACCTTGTCGAACATGGGCGCTCCCGGGCTCAGGCGAACCGGAACAGGGGCTGGCCGGCGTCGACCTCCTGTCCCGAGGCTGCGAGCACCGCCTGCACCACGGCGTCGTGCGTGGCCTGCACCTCGTTGAAGACCTTCATCGCCTCGATCACGCACAGCGTCTGGCCGGCGCGCACCGGCTGGCCGAGCTGGACGAAGGGCGGCTCGTCCGGCGACGGACGCAGGTGGAGCACGCCGTAGAGCGGTGCGGCCAGCGTGCGGGGCACCGCATCCAGCGGCGCGGCAACCACGGCTTCAGCAACCGTGGTTGCGTCGGCCGTGGGCCGAACGGCGGCGACTGCCGAATGCGCCGGAGCGGGCGTCGGCGCAGGCAATGCCGTGCCGCGTGCCAGCCGCAAGGTCCAGCCGTCCTGGCTGAACTCGAGTTCGGACAGGTCCGACGACGCCATGGCGTCGATGAGTGACTTGATGAGCTGCTGATCCATGCCCCGAAGTTACCGAGCGCATGCCCAACAAGCCAAGACGGAATGGCTGTGCCGCGATAAGGCGGCCTTATGACGCGGCCGGTCCGCCCTGCGTGGCGTGTGCGGTGGATGTCAGCGCCGCGGTCTTGTCGGTGCCGTCCCCGAGCAGGTCGCCGACCAGTTCCAGCAGGATCTCCTTGACCGCCTGGGCCGGCTCGGAGAGCGGCAGGTGGTCGGATTGGCACAACGCGAGCGGCGCTTCGACCGTGGGTTCGACGATTCGGCTCTGCCAGGCATTGCTGGAGCTGACCATCTCGCGCGCCATCGATGCCGGCAGGATGGTCGCGCCGAGGCCGTCGCCGACGACCGCGGTCAGGGTGATGGCCGACTCGATCTCGGCCACCACGTTCGGCGCGCCCAGGCCCGCGCGCTGGAAGGCCTCGTTCACCAGCTTGCGCACGATGTTGTAGGGGCGCGGCAGGAAGAGTTCGGTCGAACGCAGATCGGCGAGCCTCACCGAATCGCCGGGCTTCGGCAGGCTCGCCGGGCCGACCAGGTAGTGCTCCTCGCTCAGCAGTGGCAGGAAGGTCAGGCCATGGATGTTCTTGTTGCCGTAGAGCACGGCCATGTCCATGCGGCCGTTCATGATCAGCTCGCTCAGCGTGGTGCCGTAGCTCTCGTTGAGATAGAGGAGCACGCCCGGGTGGCGGGCGCGCACCGTGCGCAGCAGCGGCATGGCCAGCATCGCGGCCGCGGTGCCGGGCGCCAGCCCGATCGACACCTGGCCCGACAGCCCGCGCCCGGCGGCGTCCATGTCGCTCTGTGCCTGCTCGCACTGCCGCAGGATGATCTGCGCATGGCGGTACAGCACCTTGCCGGCCTCGGTTGGCGTCACGCCGCGCTTGGTGCGCACCAGCAGCTGTTGCCGCACCTCGCCTTCGAGCGTGGCGAGCTGCTGGCTCAGCGCCGGCTGGGCGATGAAGAGCACCTCGGCGGCCTGCGTCAGGCTGCCGATGTCCACGATCTTCACGAAGTACTTGAGGCGGCGGAGATTCACTCTCCTCCTGTGCAAGAGCCAAGCCAGCAATTGCACCAAAAGCGTGCCGCCGGCAACGGGCCGCCGCGCACCATAAGTCTTGCCTATACGACCAGACCGAAGTCGTCTTGGCCGATCGGGTGCCTGCGCATACCTTTGCCCTGCTTTCGCACTCTTCCACAGGACCACAGGAACCGCACGTGACCTCCTCCCGCCTCGCTGCCCGCGTGCAGCGCATCAAGCCTTCGCCCAGCACCTCGGCCGCCGACCGCGCCAACGAACTGCGCCGCCAGGGCCAGTCGATCGTCAATCTCGTGGTCGGCGAGCCCGACTTCGACACACCCGCCCACATCCGCCAGGCCGCCGCCGCCGCCATGGACAAGGGCGCGACGCGCTACACACTGATGGCCGGCACCGTGGAACTGCGCGAGGCGATCGTCGCCAAGCTGCAGCGAGAGAACGGCCTGACCTATGCGATGAACGAAGTGATCGCGACCAGCGGCGCCAAGAGCGCGATCTACAACGCGCTGGCCGTCACGCTGGAGCCGGGCGACGAGGTGCTGATTCCGGCGCCGTACTGGGTGTCGTACCCCGACATGGTGCTGGCCTGCGACGGCGTGCCCGTCACCCTGCCCTGCCCGGAGTCGCAGGGCTTCAAGCTCACGCCCGCGCAGCTGGACGCGGCCATCACGCCGAAGACGCGCTGGCTGATCGTCAATTCGCCGAGCAATCCGACCGGCGCCTGCTACACCGCCGGCGACTACCGCGCGCTGGCCGAAGTGCTGATGCGCCATCCGCAGGTGATGGTGATGACCGACGACATCTACGAGCACATCCGCTACGACGACGCCGAGCGCGTGCATCTGCTGGGCGTGGCGCCGCAGCTGCGGGACCGCACGCTGGCGATCAATGGCGTCTCCAAGACCTATGCGATGACGGGCTGGCGCATCGGCTACGCGTGCGGCCCGGCGGCGCTCATCGAGGCGATGATGAAGGTGCATCAATACTCGATGCTCTGCGCGTCCATCATCGCACAGGACGCCGCCATCGAAGCGCTCGCGCACGGCGAAGACGAGATGAAAAAAATGCGTGACCAGTATCATCGCCGCCGCGACTTCATCGTGCGCCGGTTCAATGAAATCGGTTTGAAATGCCACCTGCCGCGCGGCTCGTTCTACGCGTTCCCGGACATCAGCAAAACCGGCCTGCCGGAAAAAGATTTCGCCATCGGTTTGTTGCAGGCGGAGAAAGTGGCGATTGTTCCCGGTTCAGCCTTTGGTGAAAACGGCAAAGGTTTCTGCCGCGCGTGCTTCGCGACGAGCTACGAACAGCTCATCGAGGCGAGCAACCGCATCGAGCGGCATGTGCAGAATTTGGTCAAGTAGCAGCCGACGTAAGGCGGTTCATTCTGGTTTGAAGAAGTTTGAGCCTCCTCACGTTGGCTGCTACGAAAATTATTTCGCCTCCGCAGTCAGCGAGAGGAAAATTTCCTCCAGCGCGCCAGATGCACCGCTTTGTTTCCGCAGCTCGTCGCGCGTGCCGACGGCGATTAGTTTGCCGCCATGAATGATGCCGATGCGGTCGGCCATCTCCTCGGCGATACTCAGTTGATGCGTGGACACCAGCACGGTCATGCCCGCCAGCGAGCATTCCTTCAAAACGTCCTTCACGATGCGCGCGTGCTGCGGGTCCAGGCCGACCATTGGTTCATCAATCACGAACACTTCCGGGTCGTGCAGCAGCGCGGACACGATGGCGACGCGCTGCCGCGTGCCGTGCGACAAACCTTCGAGCGCGCGGTCGGCATAGTCGCCCAGGTTAAAGCGGGCAATGAGTTCCTGCGCGTTTTTTTCAATGCGCGCGGCGTCGAGATGAAATAACTGGCCGGTGAACCGGAAAAATTCCTTCGCGGTCAGCTTATCGTAAAGAAAGGGAAAGTCGGGAACGTAGGCGAGCCGTTGCCGCGCTTCGAGCGGTTGGGTCTGAATGTCAAAACCGCAGATGCGCGCCGCACCCGCATTGGGTTTGATCAAGCCGGCGAGCAGCTTGATGGTGGTGGTTTTGCCGGCGGCATTGGGGCCGAGCATGGCGAAGAATTCGCCGCGCTGGATGGTGAGCGAAACATCGTTGACGGCTGTGAGGTCGCCGAACTTTTTGACGAGATGGTCGAGTTCAATCATGGTCGGCTCCATTCGTCAATGCGCGCCGAGAGGTGGCCGGGCAGTTGCACGAATAAAATTTCGCCCAGCGTGCTGACATCAACGACGATGGGCTGATCCAGCAGGCGGGTTTCCAGTTGGTAAACCGGCACAGGCTCGGTGCCGATGCGGACGCGCGTGCGGCGGGCCGTCCAGGTCGGCGCGGCGGACGCGGCGGACGGCAAGGCGGATAATTCCAGGTTGGCCAGCAGGCCGCCGGCAAAATCGCCGACAAACGCGCGGATCAGTGCTTCCGGGTTTTGCAGTTCGCTGAATTTGACCTCCCGCGCCATCGCTTCGCCGGCGTTGGTGATTTTGACGTGGACCGTTTCGTTGGTCGCCAGGGAATGCAGCTCGATCACCGCCGAACGCAAGGTGATTTTGAGGCTCAGTTCGCGCCACTGGCGGGTGTTGAGAAAGCTGGCGCGACCGTCGAATTTCAACCGGTTGGTGACGTCGCCGAGGGAGAAATTGCCCGCGAGATGAATCTGATAACCGGCGCGCGCGACCAGGCCCTCCGGCGGTGGCGCATCGGCGTCGAGCGTGGCCATTTCCTGGCCGACACTGGTGGAAAATTCGCAGTAGCCGGTGCGCTGGCCGTTCTGGAAAACGCTCAGGGAAGAGGCGTCCGGCGCGGTCAGAATCTTGCGCCAGACCAGCGCCAGCGGCACCGGCGTGTCGCCGCCGTGGGAACCGAATTCCGTGCGCCAGAGCAGCACGTTCATGGTCACCCAGAAGGCCGCAATCAGAACAAAGGTCAGGCGCGCGGTCACAGGAAAACGGCCGTCACGGTAGATTCAAAGTCTGGCCGACGCGCATTTTTTTGGGGTTGTCG
>CAIQMJ010000823.1 GCA_903872875.1 uncultured Variovorax sp. | reverse complement strand
TGCCGGCCTCGATCTTCGACAGGTCGAGGATGTCGTTGAGCAGCGCGAGCAGGGAAGTCGATGACCGATCGATGAGATCCAGATACTGGCGCTGCTGTGGGTCGAGTGGCGACTGGTTCAGCAGCCGGGTCAGGCCCATCACGGCATTCAGCGGCGTCCGCACCTCGTGGCTCACGTTCGCCAGGAACTCGCTCTTGGCGCGGCTGCTGGCCTCCGCCTGGGCGCGCGCCTGCTCGACCTCTGCATGCATCGTCCGCCGCGCCGTGACGTCGGTATTGAAGCCCGTGAGCCGCAGCGGCGCGCCCTGCGAATCCCGCTCGGTCACCGTCCCCATGCTTTCCAGCCAGATCCAGCCATCAGCTGCTGCCACGCGGTGTTCCACGGCGTAACGCCCTTCGGGCTCATGGAGCGCCTTCCTCAGCGCGGCCCGGACTGCCGGCACGTCCTCCGGGTGAACGCGTTTCTCCAGATCCAGAAGGTTCCAGCTGCCGGCGCTGCGTTCTTCGCCGAGCATCTGGTCCCAGCGTGTACCGAGGGCCACGAAGCCGGCGCTGACGTCGAGCTCCCATTGCGCGATGCCAGCCGCCTCCGTCACCATCAGATGCCGCCGCGCGAGTTCCAGCGTTTGCCGCATGGCGTCGATTTCCGCAGCCTGCTGCCGGATGGTGGCGTCCCTGGCTTCCTTCTCGCTGACAAGTTTCCCCATCCGGCGCAGCAATTCGACCTGTCTCAAGGTCATCGCCTCAAGACGATCGGAGTCCGCCTGTAGAGGGTCTTTGCCAGATTTGTCAGTCATTTGGGTACGAACGTATTCAGACGCGATAATCCAGCGCCCGCGCTGCGGGCTCATCGGTCATCCCTTTCATCCCGAAATCACCCTGGCGCGCAGCCCACCATGGCTCAAGACGTTACCTTTGCCTTCGTTGCGCATGAGTATGCACGGTAACTTTTTGCTCGAAGACCTTGGGCGCGATCCACCGATTGCGGCCACCGTCCTGCTGGTCGACGACCAGCCCGTGATCGGCATGGTCGTCCGAAAGATGCTCTCGGTTGACGCAGGCATCGCCTTTCACGTATGCATGAGGGCCGCCGAGGCAATCGATACGGTGAAACGCCTGCGGCCAACGGTGATCCTGCAGGATCTCGTGATGCCCGGCGCCGATGGGCTGGAGTTGCTGCACACCTACCGCGCGCAGGCCGAATCGCGGGACACGCCCATCATCGTGCTCTCGTCGAACGATGATCCAGCCGTCAAGAAGGCTGCGTTCACGATGGGCGCCAACGATTACATGGTCAAGCTACCGGAGCCGATCGAACTGGTGGCACGCATCCGCTACCACTCGCGCTCCTACATGGCGCTGATTCAGCGTGACAACGCCTACCGCGCGTTGCGCCTGAGCCAGGAGCAGTTGCTCGAGAGCAATCTCGAACTTCGCCGCCTCACCAATTCCGACGGCCTGACGGGTCTGGCCAATCGACGGTATTTCAACCAATACATCGCGCAGGAATGGACTGCAGCCCATGAAAACGGCGCTGTGCTTTCCCTACTGATGATCGACGTGGATTTCTTCAAGAGCTACAACGACCGGCTTGGGCATCTGGCCGGCGACGACGCCTTGCAGCAGGTCGCGCTGGCGATCGACCGCTCCCGCATCGACCATCCGTCCAGCCTTGCGGCGCGTTTCGGTGGCGAGGAGTTCGCACTGG
>CAIQMJ010000822.1 GCA_903872875.1 uncultured Variovorax sp. | reverse complement strand
CGGCGGGCTGATCGACATGTCGTTGTCGTTCAGGATGACCAGCAGCTTGCAGTCGGCCACGCCGGCATTGTTCAGCGCTTCGAAGGCCATGCCGGCGGTCAGCGCGCCATCACCGATGATCGCGACCGAATGGCGGTCCTCGCCCTTCTGTTTCGCAGCCATCGCCATACCGAGCGCAGCCGAGATGCTGGTCGACGAATGCGCGGTGCCGAAGGTGTCGTATTCGCTCTCGGCGCGCTGCGGAAAGCCCGAAATGCCGCCCAGCTGGCGAAGCGAAGGCATGCGCTCGCGCCTGCCGGTCAGGATCTTGTGCGGGTAGGTCTGATGGCCCACGTCCCAGACCAGCCGGTCGTGCGGCGTGTTGAAAACATGGTGGAGCGCCACCGTCAATTCGACGGTGCCGAGGTTGGAACTTAGATGGCCGCCGGTGCGCGACACGTTGTCGAGCACGCAGGCGCGCACCTCATCGGCCAATTGCCGCAGTTGGGCACGATCGAATTTGCGGAGTACCGAGGGATCGTGGATGGTGGGAAGCAGCGGGGCCATGGGGACGTTGTTGTTCTGACGCTTGTCGCAGTTATCGGTCGCGGTCCACGACCATGTATGCCAGCGCACGCAGCGCGGCCGCGTCGGACAGCCCGCTGCGGTCCAGCGCTGCCAGCGCATCGGCGAGCAGGCCGCGCGCCTGGCCGCGCGCGCGTTCGAGGCCGAGCAGCGACACATAGGTCGGCTTGTCGCTCGCAGCGTCCTTGCCGGCCGTCTTGCCGAGCGTGGAGGAATCGGCGGTGACGTCGAGGATGTCATCGACGATCTGGAAGGCCAGACCCAGCGCCGCGCCGTAGTCGCGCAGCGCCGACAGGGCTCGCGCCGACACGGCACAGGCACAGGCCGCGCCCATCTCGACGCTGCCCTGCAGCAGCGCACCGGTCTTGAGCCGATGCATCTCGCGCAGTTGGGCTTCGTCCAGCGATTTGCCGACGCTTGCCAGATCGATCGCCTGGCCGCCAGCCATGCCCTGGCTGCCCGCAGCGCGGGCGAGCAAGCGGCACAGGTTGGCCTGCACGACCAATTCGATCGTGCCGTCATCGGGCGTCAGCAATTCGAAGGCCAATGCCTGAAGCGCATCGCCCGCAAGCAGCGCGTCGGCCTCGCCGAACTTCACATGGACCGTCGGCTTGCCACGGCGCAGCACGTCGTTGTCCATGCAAGGCATGTCGTCGTGCACCAGGGAGTAGGCATGGATCAGTTCCACGGCACAGGCTGCGCGCAGGCTGGCGGCCGGGCTGCCTCCGACAGCTTCACTGGCCGCGACCACCAGCAACGGGCGCAGGCGCTTGCCGCCATCGAGCACCGCGTAGCGCATCGCATCCCCGAGTTGCACGGGCGAATCCGTGCCGACCCATGCCGACAACGCTTCTTCGACATGCGCCAGGTGTGGCGTCATCCACGCGGCAAGCCGAGCCGCGCTCCAGTCTTCGCCGAGCGCGGCCGTCATTCGGCAGACCATGCCTTCAGGCTGCCTGCATCCAGGATCTTGATCTGCTCCTCGACGGCCTGCAGCTTGTCGCGGCAAAAGGCCAGCAGCGCCGCACTGCGCTGATAGCTGCCCAGCAACTGATCGAGTGGAAGCTGGCCGGATTCGAGTTCACCCACCAGCTTCTCGAGTTCCTGGAGCCCCGCCTCGTAGCTGGTCGGTAGAGGCTCCGCGCCGGAAACCGCCGACGCGCTGGAGGGAGAAGAAGATGGCACCTTGGGCATTCGCAATCGAAGGTAAAACGCGGCATTCTAGGACGGGGATATGGAAAATGACCCGCCGGGTACAATCCTTCGTTCTCCTTGCCGGCGCCAGCCGGTGACATTTCCAAGGTCGTCGCGACTGTCGAACGGCGCCTTTTTCCTTTTTCTCCCTGTGGGGAGCTTGGTCAGGTCACCCATGTCTGATTTAAGTCTTCAACTGCAGCAGGCCACGAGCCAACTCCCGGTTTCCGCGTACTTCGACGAGGCGCTTTATGCCCGCGAGCTGCAAACGCTTTTTGCCAACGGCCCGCGCTACGTCGGCCATCGCCTGGCCGTGCCCGAGCCGGGCAGCTTCCATACGCTGCCGCAGGAGCACCATGGCCGCGCGCTGGTGCATACGCCGAAAGGCGTCGAGCTGATCTCCAACGTCTGCCGCCACCGGCAGGCGGTCATCCTGCAGGGCCGCGGCGAGCTCGATGCACGAACTGGCGGCAACATCGTCTGCCCGCTGCATCGCTGGACCTATGCCGCCGCCGATGCGCGCACCACCGGCACGCTGATCGGCGCACCGCACTTCGCGCAGGATCCGTGCCTGAACCTGCACAACTACCCGATCGAGGAATGGAATGGCCTGCTGTTCGAGAAGAGTGCAGACCCGTTCCATCCCGGCCGCAGCGTGGCTGCCGACCTGGCGGGCATGGGCCCGCGCGCCGACCTCGACTTCTCGGGCTATGCACTCGACCGCGTCGAACTGCACGAGTGCAACTACAACTGGAAGACCTTCATCGAGGTCTACCTTGAGGACTACCACGTCGGCCCCTTCCATCCCGGCCTGGGCAGCTTCGTCACCTGCGACGACCTGCGCTGGGAATTCAGCCGGCAATTTTCGGTGCAGACCGTCGGCGTGGCCAACCGGCTGGGCCGCGCGGGCAGCCCTGTCTACCAGAAATGGCAGGAACAGCTGCTCAAGTACCGTGACGGCAAGCCGCCGAAGTACGGCGCGATCTGGCTCACCTACTACCCGAACGTGATGGTCGAGTGGTACCCGCATGTGCTGACCGTGTCGACGCTGCACCCGATCGGGCCGCAGAAGACGCTCAACATGGTGGAGTTCTTCTACCCCGAAGAGATCGTCGCCTTCGAACGCGAATTCGTCGAGTCCCAGCAGGCAGCCTACATGGAGACCTGCGTGGAGGACGACGAGATCGCCGAGCGCATGGACGCCGGCCGCCGCGCGCTGATGCTGCGCGGCGACAACGAGACCGGCCCCTACCAGAGCCCGATGGAGGACGGCATGCAGCAATTCCACGAGTGGTACCGCCGCGAGATGGACTTCGGCTGAGCTGACGGATGCAGGCTTTATGGATGGTGCTCGGCGCGCTGATCTTCGCGACCATGGGCGTGTGCGTGAAGATCGCATCGGCGTGGTTTTCCAGTGCGGAACTCGTCTTCTATCGGGGCTTGATCGGCATCGTCTTCCTCTGGCTGCT
>CAIQMJ010000821.1 GCA_903872875.1 uncultured Variovorax sp. | reverse complement strand
CGACGAGCCGGTGTCGGCGCTCGACGTGTCGATCCGCGCCCAGATCCTGCGGCTCATGGCCGACCTGCAGCGCGAGAAGAACCTGGCCTATCTGTTCATCACGCACGACCTCGGCGTGGTGCGCGCGATGGCCGACCGCGTGATGGTCATGTACCAGGGCCGCATGGTCGAGATGGGTGACGCCGACACGGTGCTGAACGCGCCGCAGCATGCGTACACGCAGAGGCTGCTGGCCGCCACGCCGGTGCCCGACCCGTCGCGGCAGCTGGGCTGAAGCTTCATATGCGCCTCGGTACACTGCGCGCCCGCGCCGCGACTTTCACGCGCCGCCGCCTTCCGAAGCCGACCGCATGACCCCGCATTTCACCGAAGCAACGACCGACTACTGGCAGCGCATCGTCGACGCCGACTCGGTCGCCGCGTCCGTCACAGCCGCGCCCTGGCGCCACGGCTACCCCGCACGGCTACCCGACGGTCGCGTACTGGTGCTGCCGATCCGCCAGTTGGCCAGCGAGCCGATGCACGCGGTGGCCTCGCTGATCTGCAACCAGGCCTCGCTGGAGGTCATCGAGACGCTCGGGCGCATGCTGGCCGAGCGCCTCGCGCCGTTCAAGCCGGACGTGGTGGTCGGCATACCGACGCTGGGCCTGACCTTCGCACCCGTGGTTGCGCGCCACCTGGGCCATGCGCGCTACGTGCCGATGGGCTACTCGCGCAAGTTCTGGTACGACGAGGCGCTGTCGGGCGCGGTGCAGTCGATCACCACGCCCACGCCCGGCAAGCGTGTTTACCTCGACCCCAACCTGCTGCCGCTGGTGCAGGGCAAGCGGGTGGTGCTGGTGGACGACGCCGTCAGCAGCGGCAGCACGCTGAAGGCGCCCTGGACGCTGATGGAAGACATCGGCGCCGAGGTGCTGGCCTGCGGCGTCGCGATGCTGCAAGGCCATCGCTGGAAGGACACGCTGGGCGCCGGTCGAGCCGCCCGCATGGTCGGCGTGTTCGAGAGCCCGCTGCTGCAGGCGGTGCCCGACGGCTGGATCGAGCGCGCCTGAGCGTTCCCCGACGATCGGCATCGCACTGCGCACTCAGCGCGGCTTGCGCATGCGGTCGAACTTCTGCCAGTAGGTGAAAGCGTCCTCGTGCAGCTCGATGTCGATCTCCGAGATGCGCGCCTGCAGCCGTTCCTGCACCTCGGCCACTGCGTGGTTGTAGACCAGCGGCCCGATCTCTTCCAGAAAGAAACCGAGCAGCGCGCCGGCGGCGATGTTGCCGATCCGCTCTTCCATGTTCTCCTTGAAATAGCGCTCGATGGACGAAATCGCCTGCTGGCGGGCTTCCTTGGGAATCTCGATGGTCATGCCCACCAGTCTGCCCGCGCGACGGCTTGGTACGCAACCTGCTTTCAGTGCATGCACTACTTTGCGTATCTTTTTTCGTATACGTTTTGGTGCATCGCGGTGAAGTAGCGCGACGCACCGGCGTTCCTGGAGTCCTTCATGCCCCAAACCCGCGCATCCGCCCTGTCGTCGGCGGCCTCTTCCCTGTCCCGCCGCCGACTGCTGCAGGCCGCTGGCGCCGCGACCGCCGGCAGCCTGCTGGGCGCGCCCGCCTTCGCGCAGACCCGCGCCATGAGCCTCACGCTGCCGTGGGTCGTGAACGGCTCGAACTACTGGCCGATGGTCGGCAAGGAACTCGGCTACTTCAAGAAGCGCGGCATCGACCTGACCGTGTCGCGCGGCAACGGCTCGGTGGCTGCGGCGCAGGCCGTGGGCAACAAGCAGTTCGACTTCGGCGTCGTGTTCTTCGGCGGCACGCTGGTCAACATGGCGCGCGGCCTGCCGCTGCAGGCCATCGCCACGGTCGGCTACGACTCGCTGATGGGCAACCTGGTGCTGGCCGATTCGCCGATCCACTCACCCAAGGACTTCGAAGGCAAGCGCGTCGGCACCGTCGCCACGTCGGCCGAATCGCCCTATTGGGCTGCCTACGCCGCCAAGACCGGCATCGACCTGACGAAGGTCACGCGCCAGCAGCTCGACGCGCGCCTGATCGAGCGCGCCCTCATGGACAAGCAGGTCG
>CAIQMJ010000820.1 GCA_903872875.1 uncultured Variovorax sp. | reverse complement strand
TGTACGCGCCTTTCACATTCCCCTGCGCATCGATCGCAGACCGGGCCTTCGCGCCGGCGATCACGATCTTGCCCTTGGATTCGAGCGCGGTCTGTTCGCGCTTCAGGTGGGCAGTCTTCTTCGCGGCGAAGCAGTCGATGTCCGTGCAGACGTTTTCACCCTTCGCCACTCCGGAGAAGTGATGGCGGTCGGTGGGCGGCTTGATGAAGTCGCCGTAGAGCTCAGGCGTCGACCCGCTGCGCTTGGGGCAGGTCGTGCACGCGCCGGCGAGCGGCAGCAGTGCCTCGTCCGCCAGATCCCATTTCGCATCCTTAAGGCCTGTCGCGAACTTCTCGGCCAAGCTCTCCCGAATGCTGCGAAAGGATCTTTTGGCGCCATAGCCGCTTTCGGTCTCAAGCGCGGTGGCCAGCGCCTTGGCTTGGTTGGCTTCGCCTTCCACACGCGCAATCAGCGTGGCTACCTCGGCGCCGATCTTCTGTTCGCGGTACGCCTGCGCCGCGGCTTTCCCCAACGTTGCCAGCTTGAGCCGGTTGTAGACCAGTGTGCGGCTGATGCCGAGGTGCTTCGCCAGTTCGTCCTTGCTGATGCCGTGCGCAGCGATGTACGCGGCGAAGCCCTGCGCCTCCTCGATGGCGTCCAGGTTCTCGCGCTGCAGGTTCTCGACCGCCTGCAACTGCGAACTTGCCTGGTCGTCCAGCTTGCGCACCATCGCCGGGACCTCGGCCAGGCCGGCCAGCTGCGCGCCACGGAAGCGCCGATGACCGAACACGAGCTCGTAGTGCGACAGCTGCTCGTCCGAAGTGCCTTCGCCCAGCGGCAGCATGATCGGGCGCAACAGCACGGGCTGCATGATGCCAACCGCGCGGATCGAATCGGCAAGCTCCTGCATTTCCCGCTCGGGGTAGTGCTGCCGTGGGTTGAATGGCGACGCCTGAATGTCGCGCACCTTCACGCGCTTGATCATGCTCGACGTCGGGTGAATGCCCTCCGATGCTGGCCCCGCGGCCGCGTCGACCAGGTCGACGGGCTTGACCACGGCGTGCGAGCCGTCGCAATCGACGACCAGAGCACCGTTCTCGGCCTGGCTGAGAACCGTTCCCTCTTTGCCCGCCTGCAGGTGCGGGTCGCCAGCGCTGTCGCGCAGGCCTGCGGACAGGCGCACGCGCTTGCCGATCCAATCGGTGGAATTGTTGGCCATGATGGCTCCTTTCATTTCTGAGGTTGGGGATTGCCCGCGAGGTCGGTGACTTGGCCGTCGCGGTAGAACAGACGCCCGCCGATCCGGCTGGGCAGGGAAAAAGCGACCATCGAGCCGGGCCGCGTGCAGGGCGCGTACTCGGTCGGCTTGTAGGTGTTGTCGTTGGGCCGGTAGGCGGAATCGTCGGCGCCGCGCTTGACCCATACGGGCCAGAAGCGACGATTGCCGGCTTCGTCGCGCAGAAAGTCCGTGCATCCAGTCGTCTGCACGATGTTCATCGGCACCGGTGCCGGCGCATCCTTCTTGACGCGTGGCGCCCGTGGCTTTGGCGGTTGGATTACCGCCTGTTTGAGGTAGGGCGTGGCGAGCCGGATGCGGCCCTTGTTGGTGAGCACGTAGCTCGCCGGTTCTGTGGAGGGATCGCGGCTCAGGTAGCCGAGCGTGCAGAGGTTGTCCAAGGTCTTGCCGACGTGGGGCTCCGGCAAGCTCTTGCAGATTTCCTTGCGGCCGCGCGAGCCGTGGATCTGGATATGGCGCAGCACGTCCATGCTGGGCTGGGTCAGCTGGGATGGCATAGGAGGGGAAGGCTTTCCGACTGGGGATATGCGCGCGGGGCGCGGGCAGGGCGGGGCAACGCCGGCAGCGCGGCATGGTCGACCGCACGGGCGTAAAGATGAGAAGGCAATTGGCCGAGCTGCACCTCGTGCAAGTCGATGGCGGTCTGCACGAGTTCGATTTCGGCCAGGTGCAGCACGAAGGGCTCGCCGGCAGCGACTTCGCCAGCACGGCCGCAGATGGCCGCTAGGGCCTCCGCGGCCGCGCGGAAGTGGCCGGCCATCCCGAGCGGCTCGCCGCGCGCGTCCAAGTGGAGCGCGATGCTCACGCTGCTTGTCAGCGCATGCAGGTCTGCTGTACAGGCGACGCCCTGGCGCAGCGCGCAGAGAGCGCCCTCCAGCGGCTGCATGATCAGGCGCCGGTGTGGATAGCTCAGCCGTGGTAGGCGGCGGCGCGACGATGTCGCGATCACGGCACATACCCCGGAATGTCCATGAGCGCGAGCGTCAGCGCGACGACAACGACCAAAACGGTGGCCCATCCAGCGATCCAGCAAATCTCCCGCAGCACCTGGAGGAAGTCATCCAGCGCATGGGCCGACCAGTCGGGCGTGTCGGGCGCGGCCATCGACTGACGCCGCGAGCGAGAGAACCTCATGGTTCGCTCCTCGCAAACTTCGCGTCATTCACCGCTTGCGTCACTGCATCCTGAACGTCGGCGGCAACGGCTTCGGCGCCGTCGTCGATCAGCGCCTTTTCGTGCGACATGATCAATCCGATGGAGGCGACGGCGAGCCAGATCCACACTCGCGCCGCAAGCCACAGAAGGACGCGCTTCATATCGCAGCCTCCAGCACGGTGAACGGCCCGCGCACGCCGGCCGAGAAGTGCGCAGCCGTTTCGAGCGCGAGCTGCAACCGGGCGCGGCCGTCGTCTTGCTGGGCTGTGGCATGAAGCGAGCCCAGTGCATACGACTCGCCGCAACCGCAAGCGTCGAAGCCGTCCGCCGACTCGTTAACCTGATAGTCGCCGTCGACGTGGAAAATCCGCTCGCGATAGACCACCAGGAACGTGCCGCCGTACTCGGTTTCCTTGTCCTTGGTCATGAAGCCGCCGGTGCGGAAGCAGTCACGCACGGCATTGATGAACACCGTGCACATATAGGCCATCGTTTCCACGTCGGCGTGGTGCTTGGGCAGTGTTAGCCCATGCTGGAGCAGCTGAATCATTCGCCACGATGTCGTGCAGCCGATCAGCATGTCTCCGACGCGGAAGACCTTGGGCACGGTGCTGACGCGGCTGTCCAGTCCACCTACGCTCGCGCTGTCCGCGCCGATCAGGATGGCGGCCTTGGTCTTGAGGGCAACGATGCAGGTCATGCGGCACCGCCCTTCGCTTGCCGCGTTGCGAACAGCGCAGCATCATTCCGCGCCTCGGCCGCGATGGCGTCCAGTCGCACGCCCTTGGGGAAGGACATGATGCGGTCGCCATTCATCCAGTAGGACGGCATCCGTCCCTCGGCCATGTGGTTGTAGGTAATCGCGACGATGCTGCAGGGACCATGGTCTTCCAAGGCCCGATCGATGCGGCCATTGACCTGACCGAGTTCCCATGCCTCGATCTCGACGACGGGCGAGCGGAGGTAAGGCGCGCGGCCGATCGCCTTGCTGAGGTGCTGCAAATAGAAGGATTTCCCAGTGCCTTGATCACCGATGAGATGCCAAACCTCGATCCCGTCCGGTCGGAACTGATCCGCCTGGCTGTCGCCTACACTGCCTTCATGAGCCAGCCCGTCGTCATCGCCATCGCGCCCCGCAACGGGATGTTTGTCGTCGAGGATGTCGACTACGGAAATTGCTACGTTTTTGAGCAGATGGGCGGTGTCGAGCCCGTCGTGGGCGACGTGGTTGCCGGTGACCTCGAATTCTTCGGCAGTGGGGAAATTCTTCTGAATGGGCGCGTTGCGCGTGTCTACGGGCAGACTCGCGCTTGCGCACGCGCCACTGCGCTGAGTCATCTGCGCTAGCGCAGCGTCCTTGGCGGCGAGTTCAGCGCCGGCGCCGGCGAGCAGGTCCTCCAGCCCCTTCGCGTAGCCATTCCAGAGCAGTCGGGTTTCTGCAGTGATCCCTTCGATTGCACTGCCGTACCGCGCCCGACGCAGCAGGGCGTCGACGTGCTCCGTTTTGATCGGCGTGCCGCTCATTGCGCTACCCCGCTTTTCGCCACCAGGTGAATCAGTTCCGCACGCGCATGCACCAGCGCTTCCCATTCGACGGAGAAGGCGCGGATACGTGTCTGATCGCCAGCGAGTTCGAGAAGCACCGCAATCGCCTTGCGATGGCGCGCATCGGGTGTCATGTCAAACCACGCTTTGGTGGCGCAGGTTATGCAGGTGCGCGTCGGATCAACGGGCAGGGCCGCTGCTGCGCGCCGGTCTGCGAGTACCTGGTGCAGGTTCTGACCATTGACGAATGCGATCCGCTCCAAGGACCGAAGCCGCTCCCTCTCCTTCGGGGTGGAGAAGCCG
>CAIQMJ010000819.1 GCA_903872875.1 uncultured Variovorax sp. | reverse complement strand
GCTCAACCAGATCTGGGACACGGCCGACAAGCACAAGATCACGCTGCGCACCGCGACCTATGCGGTTGCCTGCGAGCGCATCCTCACCGCGCGCCAGGAACGCGGCCTCTATCCCTGATCCCGGCCCGAAAAGCGGGCGCGTCGTGAAAAGACGTGTGAAGGCGGGAACATGGCGGCGGCATACGGCTCGAAGCTGCGAGAGCCCGGCGCGGTGCCGGTAGCATCTCGCTCATTCCGGTTCCCGATGCACGCCATGCCTTCGCCCATTCGCGCCTTTCCCGCTTCGCGCGCCTCCCGTGCCGCCATTGCGCTGCTTCCCCTGGTGCTTGCCGCCTGCGGAGCGACCCTGCCCCAGCGCGTCTCGTACGAGCCGGAAGAATTCGATTCCACCACCACCCATTCGCGCAGCTATGTGGCGACCGAGGCGCAGACCTGCGAAGCGGCGCGGCGTGCCCTGCTGAGCCAGGGTTACCTGATCACCGCGGCCAATGCGGATCTCGTGACAGGCCGCAAGAGCTTCCAGCCGGCGGCTGAAGTCCATGTGGAGGTCGAGTTCCGCGTGGTCTGTGCGGCCGATACGCACACGCGCAAGGGCGAGCGGCGGAGCACGATCGCATTCGTCACCGCGCTGCAGGACCGGTATGGCATCAAGAAGGTCAACAACTCGGCGAGCGTCGGTGTCGGCGTGATCGGCTCGCTGTCGCTGCCGTTCTCGTCGAGCGACGACGCGATGGTCAAGGTGGCCAGCGAGACGCTGACCGACGAGCGCTTCTACGAACGTTTCTTTACCTTGCTCAACCGCTATCTGGTGGTGCCGAATGCGCCCGACGAGAAGGCGGACGAGCCGGCACCGCCTCCGCCCGCCACGTCGCCTGTCTCACTGCCGGGCAGGACGGAAGTGCAGCCGCTCGGGTTGCTTCCCCAGGAATCGGTTTCACCTGCCGCCGATCGGGGTTGAGTCGGCCGGTTTCGCGTCCGAGGCGCCAGGTTCAGCTGGCGCGCTTGATGCCACGCAGCACGGCCATGAGTTCGTCGACACCGAAGGGCTTCTGGAGCCAGACCGACCCGACAGGCGGACTTTCGGGACGGGGCCGGCCGGTTGCGAAGATCACTTGCAGTTTCTCATCGGCCTGCAGGATCTCGACCAGGTCCAGTCCGGACAGGGCCGGCAGGCCGACGTCGGTCATCAATACGTCGAAGGCTCCGTCGATGAAACGGTCGCGTGCCACTTCGGCGCTCTTGACGCCTGCCGTCCAATGGCCGAGGGCCTCGAGCATGTCCACGGTTGCGGCGAGGGCTGCCGGATCGTCTTCCACGACGAGGATGCGCAAAGGCTGATTCGCTTCATGCTCATCGGACGCGCCGGACGGCGGCTTCGCTGTGGTGGCCATGGTTTTTGTTCGAATGAAAGGGCCAATTTACGCTTCGTCCCTGCAAGACGGGCTTCCGGCAGCGCACGTATCCACGTAGGAAGTACGCCCATCTGCCGCCCGCAACCGCTCAACGCACCAGCGTCGACTTGCCGAACAGGCTCTCGATGAGTTCCACGGCTATCTCCGCCGTGCGATTGCGCACGTCCAGCGCGGGGTTCAGCTCGACCACATCGAGCGACCCGAGGCGGCCGGTGTCGGCGATCATTTCCATGCACAGCTGCATTTCGCGGTAGGTCGGCCCGCCGCGCACGCCGGTGCCGACGCCGGGCGCGTAGTCCGGGTCGAGGCAGTCGAGATCGAAGCTGACGTGCAGGTGCGTGTCTTCGTCGACGTCCTGCAGCGCCTCGGTCAGCGTGGTGCGCATGCCGTACTCGTCGATGTGGCGCATGTCGAACACACTCAAGCCACGCTCGCGGATCGCCTGCTTCTCGTCCGCGTCGACGCTGCGGATTCCGATGAAACGGATGGCGTCGTGCGTCAGGGCGGCGCGTTCGCCGCTCCAGCCGGTCAACGCGGCCGGGCCATGGCCCAGCAGGCAGGCGACCGGCATGCCATGGATGTTGCCGCTCGGGCTGGTGCTGTCGGTGTTGACGTCGGTGTGCGCGTCGAGCCACAGCACGCGCAGCTTCTGCTTGCGTTGCCGTACGTGCCAGGCGACGGCGCTGATCGAGCCGATCGCGAGGCAGTGGTCGCCGCCCATCATGAGGGGCACGTGGCCGGCGCCGAGTGCGGCATCGACCGCGTCGTACACCGCGCGGTTCCAGGCCACGACTTCGTCGAGGTGGCGCAGGCCGTTGGCCGGCGCATGCCATGGCGTCGCCGGCCCGGCGAGGTTGCCGGTGTCGTTCACCTGCAGGCCGAGGCGCGACAGCACGCCGGCAATGTCGGCCACGCGCAGTGCGTCCGGCCCCATGCCGGCGCCCCGGACGCTGGCGCCGACATCGGTCGGCGCGCCGATCAATTGGACGGATGTGGTCATCGTACGAGGCTCTCCATGTGTCGCAGGAGCTTAAGCGCTGGATGCGGACAGTTTCGCGACCAGGCGTAACAGCGCCCGATGTGCCGCGGCGCAGGCCTGCTTCGCTATCGGCGCCCGCGCAGGCCAAGCACGCGCCAGGCCAGCCGCGAGAGTTCGGCCACGATCGCGTCCGGCGGCAGGCGGCCGTCCGGCCGATACCACGTGTAGAGAAAGCCGGGGAGGCTGCAGGCGGCCAGCGCGGTGATGCGGGTCTCGCCGAAGTCGAAGTCGCCGTCGCGTCGACCTTCTTCCAGCAGGCTGCAGAGCCGGTCGTAGAAGTGGTGCGCGAGCTTCTTCTGCGCTGCGAGGTATTCGGGCCGGTACACCTGCGGTTCGCGGTACGGGAACACGGCGCAGGGATGGTGCGCGATGGTCGCGCGGATCAGCCGCTCGATGCCTTCGGTGACCTTGACGCGCGCCGGGCGCTTGTCGTCTGGCGCGAAATCCATCGAGGTGAAGCAGTCGACCGTGGGTCGCCACGACAGCGTCTCGAAGATCTCCTGCTTGTCGCGGAAGTAGTAATACACGAAAGGCTTGGTCACGCCGAGAACCCGGACGATCTGAGCCATCGTGGTGTTCGCATAGCCCTGTGCGGCGAACAGCGTGGCGGCTGCCTGGAGGATGCGTTCGCGCTGCACGTCCGTCGATTCCGTTGCGGCGCGTTGTCGGCCCGTGCCGGCGGGCAAGTGAGGTTTGCCCGGTGTCTCCGATGTTCTACCCATGGGTAGGATTGTTGTTGCACGATGTCGTCATTGGCAAGCACGCCAGGTGCTGCAATGGCTATCGATAACCCTCAAAGAGTGACGCCATGGAGACAAGCACCAGGCCATCCCCTCATTCTGCCGCGCTGCGCGAACGCCCGCGGCAGCCGCTGCACGAGTACCTGCGCGCCCATGCGCGCAAGCGCGGCGAGCGCACGGCCTGCCTCTGGTACGGCCAGGCCATCAGTTGGGCCGAGCTCGACCGCGCGAGCGACGCCTTCGCCGCACGGCTGCAGGCCATCGGCGTATGCAAGGGTGAACCCGTGGTGCTGTTCCTCGGCAACTGCCCGCAGTACCTGGTGGCGCACTTCGGCATCCAGAAGATCGGCGCCATCGTCTGCCCGAGCGGCCCGTTGAACAAGGCGCACGAACTCGCCTACCAGGTCGACGACCTGCGGGCCCGCGTCATCGTGGCGGCCGCAACGCTGATGCCGGTGGTGCGCCAGGTGCAGCCCGACAGCACGCTGTCGCACGTGTTCGTGGTGCACTACGGCGATCTGCTGCCTGCAGCCGATGCAGCGATTCCATCGTTGCCGGCCGAGCTGCTCGCGCTGCGCGACCAGCCGCGCGAGATCGCAGGCGGCTGCGAGGACTTCCTGCAGGTGATGCGCAGCGAAGCGGTGCCGTCGCCGGTCGACGTCGCACTCGACGACGTCGCGCTCATGACCTACACCTCGGGCACCACCGGATTGCCCAAGGGCGCGATGCTGAGCTACGGCAATGCGCTCTTCAAGACCCGCGCGGCAGCCGACTGCAATGGCGTCGGCAGCGAGGACGTGTTGCTGTCGATCGCACCGCTGTACCACATCGCCGGCATGCTGATGGGTGTCGATGTTCCGGTGTTGACCGGCGCTACGTCGGTGCTGCTGTACCGCTTCGACCCGCAAGCCGTGCCGCAGGCGATCGAGGCCCATCGGGTCAGCTGGTGGTACAGCATCGCGCCGATGAACGTGGCCGTGATGCAGTTGCCCGACATCGGCCGCTTCGACCTGTCGAGCCTGCGCATGAATCCGGTGACCAGCTTCGGCATCACATTCACCGAAGCACTGGCACAGCAGTGGCGGACGCATGCATCCGCTTGCAGTTCATTCGAGGCCGCCTACGGGTTGAGCGAGACGCACACCTGCGACACCTACACGCCGCACGATGCGCCGCGCTGGGGCACGCAGGGCGTGGCAGTGCCGGGCGTGACGATCCGCATCGTCGACTCCGAGAGCGGCAACGATTGCGCGGTCGGCGACAGCGGTGAGATCGTGCTGCGCAGCCCCGGCAACTTCAAGGGCTACTGGAACAAGCCCGAGGCGACGGCTGCCACGCTGCGCGACGGCTGGGTGCACACCGGCGACATCGGCCGGCTCGATGCCGACGGCTACCTCAGCTTTCTCGGTCGCTTCAAGGAAATGATCAAGGTCTCGGGCTACAGCGTGTTCCCGGAAGAGGTCGAGACCATCCTGCTGCGCCATCCGGCGGTCGCGCAGGTGGCGGTGATCGCGCAGCCCGATCCGTCCAGGGGCGAGGTCGTGCATGCCTTCATCGTGAAGAAGGCTGGCGCGTTGCTCACGGCCGATGAACTCGTCGCCTGGTCGCGCGAGCACATGGCGAACTACAAGTCGCCGCGAAGGGTGAGCTTCATCGACGCGTTGCCAACGACGGGTGCCGGCAAGGTGTTGCGCCGGCTGCTCAAGGATCCCACCTGAAAGGTCGAACGTGTTCAAGAAGGTATTGATTGCGAACCGTGGCGAGATCGCCGTGCGGCTGGTGCGCGCGTTGCAGGACCTCGGCATGGCCAGTGTCGCCGTGCATGCGCGCGACGATGCGCAGGCCTTGCACGTGCGGCTGGCCGATGTGGCGGTGGCGCTGGCGGCCAGCGGCCCCGCGGCGTATCTCGACATCCCGGCACTGATCGTCATTGCGCGCGCGCAGGGTTGCGACGCGGTGCATCCGGGCTATGGCTTCCTCAGCGAGCGCGCGGACTTCGCGCAGGCCTGTGCCGACGCGGGCCTGGTCTTCATCGGCCCTGCGCCGGACCAGCTCGCGCTGTTCGGCGACAAGGCCCGCGCCCGCGCGTTGGCCGCGCAATGCGACGTGCCGGTGATGCCGGGCAGCGCAGGCGCCGTCACCCTGGCCGAGGCGCAGGCCTTCTTCGATGCACAACAGGCCGGCGGTGCGGGCGTGATGGTCAAGGCCATCGGCGGTGGCGGCGGGCGCGGCATGCGCGCCGTGCTCGCGGCCGGCGATCTGCCCGAGGCCTACGCGCGCTGCATGTCGGAAGCCAAGGCCGCGTTCGGTGTCGAGGGCGTCTATGTCGAGCGCCTGATGCGCAACGCGCGCCACATCGAAGTGCAGGTGCTCGGCGACGGCGCGGCAGTGGCCAGCCTGGGCGAACGCGAATGCACGCTGCAGCGGCGCTTCCAGAAGCTGGTCGAGATCGCGCCGAGTCCGTCGTTGCCGGCCGTGCTGCGCGACCAGGTGACGGCGGCGGCGCTGCGCATGGCGCGCGCGGTTGGCTACCGCAGCCTCGGCACCTTCGAATTCCTGGTCGACGAACGCGCGAGCGATCTGCCCTTCGTCTTCATCGAGGCCAATCCGCGGCTGCAGGTCGAGCACACCGTGACCGAAGCGGTGACCGGGCTCGACCTGGTTCAGTTGCAGCTCGCCGTGGCCGCGGGCCGGTCGCTGGACGCGGTCGGCATCGTGCCGGGACGTACGGCGCCGCAACGCGGCTTTGCCGTGCAGTGGCGCATCAACGCAGAGACGCTCGATGCCGAGGGCCAGGCGCGGCCGTCGAGCGGCACGCTTCAGCGCTTCGAGATGCCGGCCGGTCCGGGCGTCCGCGTGGACACGCATGGCTATGCCGGCCTCGCGCCTTCGCCGCACTACGACACGCTGCTGGCGAAGCTCGTCGTGCATGCCGCATCGCCCCATTTCGCGGATGCGCTGCGGCGCTCGGTGCGTGCGCTGGAGGAATGCCGCATCGACGGTGTTGCGACCAACCTGTCTTTGTTGCGCGCCATCGCCGCGCGGCCCGAGTTCGCGCAGCAGTCGGTGCACACGCGCTTCGTCGAGGCGCATCTGGCCGAGTTGCTCGATGTGGCGCGGCGGATCGACGCCGCGGAGGCCGGCGCATCGCCCGCGCTGGCGCCGATCGCCGCGTCGTTGCCGTCCGCCCTCGCCCCAACGGACGGCGACGCCGGGCTCTGGGTTCGCGCGCCGATGCCGGCGCGGCTGGTGCAGTTCGACGTCGCGGTGGGCGACGTGCTGCCGGCTGGCGCACAGGTCGGTGTGCTGGAGGCGATGAAGATGGAACACCTGCTGCACGCGCCAGCCGCAGGTCGGGTGCTCGCGCTGCTGGCTGCGCCGGGCGACTATCTGGTCGACGGCCAGCCGCTGGTGCAGCTGGAAGCCGTCGAGGCCGAGGCGGTCACCGCACAGGCGCAGGCCGCGCTGGACCTCGATGCGATCCGCCCGGACCTGCAGAAGGTGATCGACCGCCACGCACCGACCCTCGACGCCAACCGCACCGCCGCCGTGGCCAGGCGCCACGCGCAGGGCGGACGCTCGGCGCGCGCCAACATCGCGGACCTGTGCGC
The DNA here is from genome assembly GCA_903872875.1 of uncultured Variovorax sp. Lineage (GTDB taxonomy): Bacteria > Pseudomonadota > Gammaproteobacteria > Burkholderiales > Burkholderiaceae_C > Variovorax. The sequence continues at coordinate 1,526 of CAIQMJ010000819.1, read as the reverse complement.
GCTCGACGCCGACCCCGGCAGCTTCATCGAATACGGCGCCCTGGCGATCGCCGCTCAGACGCGCCGGCGCGCCATCGACGACCTGATCGCGAACACGCCGGCCGACGGCATGGTCACCGGCATCGGCAGCGTCAACGCCGCACAGTTCGGCCCCGAGAAATCGCGCTGCGTGGTGATGGCCTACGACTACACCGTGCTCGCCGGAACGCAAGGCTGGCGCAATCACCAGAAGACCGACCGCATGCTGCGCATCGCGCACCAGCTGCGGCTGCCGGTCGTGCTGTTCGCCGAAGGCGGCGGCGGCCGGCCGGGCGACACCGACATGCCCATCGTGGCCGGCCTGAACAACCACACCTTCAGCCAGTTCGCGGCGCTGTCGGGCAAGGTGCCGGTGGTGGGCATCGTGCATGGCCGCTGCTTCGCGGGCAATGCGGCTCTGCTGGGCTGCAGCGACGTGATCATCGCGACCCGCGGCAGCAACATCGGCATGAGCGGGCCGGCCATGATCGAGGGCGGCGGCCTGGGCACGTTCGCGCCCGAACAGATCGGACCGAGCGGCGTGCAGTCGCGCAACGGCGTGATCGACATCCTTGTCGAGGACGAGGCTGCGGCAGTCGCCGCCGCCCGGCAGTACCTGTCCTACTTCCAGGGGCCAACCGCAGGCTGGCAATGCGCCGATCCGCGCGAACTGCGCCATGCGGTTCCAGAGAACCGGCTGCGCGTGTACGACGTGCGCGCGGCGATGCGCGGCATCGCCGACACCGGTTCGCTGCTGGAGCTGCGCGCCGGCTTCGGCGCCGGCATGGTCACCGCGCTGGCCCGCATCGAAGGTCGCGCGGTCGGGCTGATGGCGAACAACCCGCAGCATCTGGGCGGCGCGATCGACGTCGATGCGGCCGACAAGGCGGCGCGCTTCATGCAGCTGTGCAACGTGCACGGGCTGCCGCTTGTCGCGCTGTGCGATACGCCGGGTTTCATGGTCGGGCCGGAGATCGAGGCGCAGGCGCAGGTGCGCCATGTCTGCCGGATGTTCATGGCCGCGTCGCACCTGCGTGTGCCGTACTTCACCGTCGTGCTGCGAAAGGGCTACGGCCTGGGCGCGCAGGCGATGGCGGCCGGCGGCTTCGACGCGCCGGTGTTCACCGTGGCCTGGCCCACCGGCGAATTCGGCGCGATGGGCCTCGAAGGCGCGGTGCGGCTGGGCTATCGCAAGGAGCTCGAAGCCGTGACCGAGGGCGCCGAGCGCGATGCGCTTTTCCAGCGCCTGGTCGCGCAGCAGTATGCGAACGGCGAAGCGCTGCACATGGCACAGACGCTGGAGATCGATGCCGTCATCGACCCGGCGCAAACGCGTGGCTGGCTGGTGCGCGGGCTTGCGTCGGCGTCGGTCGGCGGTGGCGAGGCGGCGTCCTACGTGGATACCTGGTAGAGCCTTTCCATGCACCGTGCATGCATGCGCAAAGGGGCTGATTCCGGAGAAACAGCTCTACACAAGATTTCGCGCGAGCCTTACACGCGCTTCACAG
>CAIQMJ010000818.1 GCA_903872875.1 uncultured Variovorax sp. | reverse complement strand
GGCGAAGGAGCGGTAGGTCGGAATCGAGTCGTGGCGCGCGCCCTGGGGGTGCGGCGTGGTTCCGGCCACCAGCGCATAGGTGCTCTGGTAGGACAGCATGGCCAACTGGCAGTCCAGCATCGACACGTCGATGACGCGGCCTACGCCGTCGCCCGATGCATTCCGGCCGCGCTCCCGGTCGGCCAGCGCTGCGTTGATGGCAATGGCCGCGTACATGCCGGCCACCATGTCGCCGGCCGGGATGCCCAGGCGAACGGCGGGTCGGCCGGGCTCGCCGGTGAGGCTCATCACGCCGGAGAGCGCCTGGACGATCATGTCGTACGCCGGCTTGTCGCGCCACGGACCGGTCTGGCCGAAGCCGCTCACCGATGCCCAGATGAGCGACGGATGCGCGGCGCGCAGGGTGTCGATGTCGAGCCCGATGCGTGTCGCAACGCCGGGGCGGTAGTTCTCGACGACGACATCGGACTGTCCGATCAGCCGCTTGACCAGCGTCAGGCCGTCGGGCTGCTTCATGTCCACGGCGATGCTGCGCTTGTTGCGGTTGATGCCCAGGTAATAGGCGCTGTCGTCGCCGACGAAATGCGGCGGAATGGCGCGGCTGGAGTCGCCTTCGGGCGCTTCGACCTTGACCACCTCGGCGCCGAGGTCGGCGAGGATCTGGGTGCAGAAAGGACCGGACAGGAAGGTCGTCAGGTCGAGGATGCGATAGCCGGCGAGCGGCTGGGGACGGGAAGAGGATACGGGTGCGTTCATTTGAAGACGGCTCCGAGATCGTGCGAAAGCGCCTTGGCGCGCTTCGCGACCTCCTGGCCGATGGCGTCGGTACTGGCGTGCGGCATGCGCGCCTTGGGAGAAGTGAGGCAGATGCAGCCGATCACGCCGGCGGGGCCGTACACCGGTGCGGCAATGCCGCGTGCGTCCGGCAGCTTTTCGCTCTCGCTCAAGGCCCAGCCCTGCCTGCGGATGCCGGCCAGTTCCACGGCGAGATGCTGCGCATCGGGCGGCGGCGCGCCGGTGGCCGGTGACGGGCCTTCGGCTGCGAGGATGGTCGCCACGACGTCGTCCGGCAAAAACGCCAGCACCGACTTGCCCGACGCACCCCATACGAGCGACAGCGGCTTGTGCATGTCGATCTGGTACTTGAGCTTCTGCTGGCCGTCGGCGCGCGCAGCGAAGGTCAGCGTTCCCTCGGTCGGCAGGTAGAGGCCGAAGACGACCGTCTCGTTGAAGGTCTCGGCAATGCTCTCGATGACGGGCTGCGCGACGGTGGCCGGCGACATGCCGCCCACCACACGGGCCGCCACGCGGTAGAACTGCGGGCCGACGCCGTATTGGCCGCCGGGCGCGGCATCGACGAAGCCTTCCTTGCGCAGGAGCTGCAGCAGGCGGTGGGCGGTCGAAGGCGGCACCTGCATGACATCGCCCACATGCTTCACGGTGACGCGGCCGCCGGCGTCGGCGAGCAGGGTGAGCAGCGCCAGCGCGCGGCTCACCGTGCCCGTGCCGGCACCCGAACCGGTGTCGGGCGAGGTCGTCGCGGAAGGCGTCACCGGCGTGCTCACAGCGTGCGTTCGAAGAGGTGGACGGTGCAGGCGCCGTGGTCGAGCCCGGCAATGCCGCCGCCGGTCACGTGCGACAGGCCGATACGGGCGTCTTCGACCTGGCGCGCGCCGGCCGTGCCGGTGAGCTGCCAGTACATCTCGACCGCCTGCGCCACGCCGCTGCAGCCCACCGGGTGTCCCTTCGACAGCAGCCCGCCGCTCGGGTTGACCACCACGTCGCCGCCGTAGGTCGTCTTGCCGGCCTTCAGATAGTCGGCCGATTCGCCGGGCTTGCACAGGCCGAGCGCTTCGTAATAGACCAGTTCGGCGATGGTGAAGGCGTCATGCAGTTCGACCACGTCGACGTCGGCCGCGCCGATGCCGGCGGCCTCGTACGCATCGGCGGCCGAGTGGTAGGTGATCTCGGGGCGCAGCATGTCGCGGAAGCCGGTCATCATCGAGCCCGAATGCAGGATCGATGCGGCGACGCGCATCGCGGGCAGGCCCAGGCGCCTGCGCACCGCGTCCGACACCACGAGCACGGCCGCGGCGCCGTCGCCGGTCGGGCAGCATTGCAGCAGCGTGAGCGGCTCGCAGATGTAGCGGGAGGCGAGCACTTCCTCGACCGTGACTTCCTTGCGGAACTGCGCATACGGATTCTTCGCGCCGTGGCGGCGTGCCTTGACGCTGACTTCCGCCAGGTCCGACGGCTGGGCGCCGCGCTCGTGCAGGTAACGGCGGGCGCGCATGGCGTAGAGCGCCGGCATCACCATGCCTTGCTGCACCTCGGGGTCTTCCAGCACCAGCGGCAGGGTGCCACCGCCGAACTGGGTCAGCTTGTCGACGCCGATGACCAGCACGATCTCGTGGCGGCCGGCCTGGATGTCCTTCCAGGCCAGGTGCAGCGCGGTCGCGCCGCCGGAGCATGCGTTGTCGACGTTGGTCACCGGCACCGTGCTGATGCCCATTTCCTTGACGATGCGCTGGCCGGTGAGCATGCCGCCGAACGCATGGCCGCAAACCACCGACTGGACATCGGACGGCTTGAGCCCGGCGGAGGCGAGCGCGTTGAGCACGGCCGGCAGCGCCAGTCCGGAATAGCTCGATTCACGGTGCTTCGCCATGGGGATCATGGCCGCACCGACGATGAAGGCTTCGCTCATGCGGATGCTCCTTGCGCGCTGACGGGAGAGACGAACCAGCGCTCGCCGTCGGCGCGCAGTTCGACGGGGATGTCGCAGCCCAGTGGCAGGCCATCGGCCTCGACCACGGCCAGGACGCGCACGCCGTTGTCGAAGTCCACGTAGCCGATGGTGTAGGGCGTGGGACGTGCCGAGGAGACGTGCACGGTCGAGTAGCTGTAGAGCATGCCGCGCGGACCGAAGGTCATCGGCTCCATGTCGCGCGCACCCGTCTCGGGGCATACGGCGCGGGCCGGAAAGGCGCGGCTGCCAGACGAACGCGAGACGCTGCCGCGCAGTCGAACGGTGCCGTCCTGGATCTCGAACGGCGGATGTTCCGGGGCCGCCAGGTCGCGGTACGGCAGGGCGTCGGCGGCGAAGCCGGACCCCGACGTGGGGGAGACGGTTTCAGTGGTCATGTGGTGTGGATGCCTTGTCTGATGAGGGGAATGCGGTGGTGCGCCAGAACGCGGCCAGCGCATCGGCGAACTGCGTTGCCTCTTCGATGGGCGGCGTGTGGCCCGATGCCGCCATGACGACGTGCCGGCTGCCGGGCACGCGGTCGGCGATGAATTGCATGTCGGCCGGCTTCTTGGCGTTGTCGAGTGCGCCGCTGACGAGCAGCAACGGCATGCGCAGTTGCGGCAGCGTGTCGACATAGCCCGGGCGTGCGAACACCTCGTGCACGGCATCGGGAATGCGGTCGTCCAGCGCGGCGAAATGAGCGCGCCAGGCTGCCAGCGCGGCACCGCCGGACTCGGCGAACTGCGCGCCGAACATGGTGGCGACCAGGCCGTCGACCAGGCGGGCGGCGCCGCCTTCGCGCAATGCGGCTTCGAGCGCCGCGAAGCGCTCCGGCTGCTGTTCGGCCTCCGATGTGCAGCACGACAGCACGCAGCTGCGCAGCAGCTCGGGGCGGCGGTGCGCGAGTTCGAGCGCCACATAGCCGCCCATCGAACTGCCCACCAGGTGCACGGAACCGTCCCCGAGCGATTCGATGATTTCGGCCGTGTCGGAGGCCAACTGGGCCATCGTCGGCGCCAGCGAGCCCGACCCGCTGGCGCACTGACCTCGGTGGTCGGGGCAGATCACACGCCACTCGGCAGGCAGCAGGCCGACGACTTCGTCGAACATCCGCGCACCGAAGAAGAGCGAGGGCAACAGCACGGCCGTGCCGGCACGCGATCCGTGCGCGGGACGCTCCCGGTACTGAAGGACGGCGCCATCGCTGGCCGCCCGGTGTGCGCTCGAAAGGAAGGTGACTGTCATTCGTTATTCCGATAAACGGAATGAGATACTATTTAATGGAACGAATGGAGTCTAGGTCTTTGGACTTTCAGTTCATCTCCGGGAAAACCCCGAGGCATGCCGCGACCCCACCCGGCGCAGTCAGGCAGATAGACGGTCGCCGCTTTCCAGCCGGGCACATACCGCGCATGGGTGATGTGCATGACAGATGCCTCGACGCACAATGCACCGACAAGAGGAATACGGGATGAAGCAGTCAGACAGCCAATCCGCAGGCACGGCCCCTGCCGCAGCCGGATCGAACGCAGCGCCGATCCCATGCTGAAGAACGTCCTGATCGGTGTGCTGCTGGTCGCGACAGTGCTCCTGGCAATTGCCGTGATCCGCCTGGAGAGTTATCACTACGCCTCGGAAGCCAGCATGTGCTCCCAGGCCTATGCGCGCGATCCGATCGCGAGATTGGCGCGCCACAAGTGCCTGCACAACGCGGGAGCGCGCAACCCGCTCGAGCATCTGCTCCATGGCGTCATGCCCGACTAGAAGAAGAGCGTCCGCAATTCAGGACGCATGCCTCGATGCGGGATGAACGACCGCCCTGATCGCCCCGATCAAGGCCCTTGCTCAGGTCGCAACCGATTCGCCCCGATCGCCGCCGAGCATGCCGAATTGCCGATTCACCACGATGAGGATCTTTGCGCCGCCCGCATCCGCCGCCACATAGGCATGCGGCGTGGCGCTATCGAACAGCGCACTCGCGCCTGCCGTCATCACCCGTGTCGGCCGGCCTTCGAGATGCAGCGCCAGCTTGCCGGAGAGCACATAACAGAACTCTTCTCCGCGATGACCGATGAGGCCTCCGGATGACTCGAGGTCGCGCGTGCGGACGTCGATCAACAGCGGCAGCGAGAGTGCCGACTCATGCGAATGCAGCACGGTGGCCGTCGAATCGCGCACGGTGCGCTTTTCGCCGTCGCCTGGCTGCGCGAAGCTCACGAGCCGGTCGCCGGGCTCGGAAGCCTTCGGCGCAGTGAGGTCGACCCAGTCGATTTCCAGGCCCATCATCACGCGCGCCAGTACGCCGAAAGTCGGTGAGAGCTTGTTGTTCTCGATGCGCGACAGCGTCGCGCCCGGCACGCCGCAGCGTTCGCTGAGCTGCGCGAGCGACAGGCCGCGCGCCTCCCGCACCGCGCGAATGCGCACGCCCAGTTCCTGCGTCATCGATTGATCGCCCTCCGGGCGGCGCCAGCCCTGCGGGGCGGCGGGCACTGCCTTGTCCTTCGGCTTGCGCACCGTCTTTTTCGCCGTGTCGACGACCTGCGCCTTCTTCCTCGTTGTCGATGCGCTCGCATCCTTCTTCATGGTTCGCCTTCCGGGCCGGGCCGTTGGTTCACACGGCCGACATGTGGATCACGCATGCAGCGTGAAAAAACTGTTGACTTACGGATCCGTAAACGTACATTACGTATCCGTATCGAACGCATTCTAGCCACAGCCCCACGGAGCCCTGATGTTCACCACCCGTCCTGAAATCGTCGGAACCTTCGGCGTCGCCTCGTCGACGCACTGGCTTGCCTCGCAAACCGCCATGGGCGTGATGGAGCGCGGCGGCAACGCCTTCGATGCCGCGGTGGCCGGCGGACTCGTTCTGCAGGTGGTCGAGCCGCACCTGAACGGCGCGGGTGGCGAAGTGCCGATCCTTTTCTGGAGCGAACGCGACGCACGTGTGCAGGTGATCAACGGGCAGGGTTGCGCACCGGCCGATGCCACGCCGGCCGCCTTCGCACGCCTTGGCATGGAACTGGTCCCGGGCATCGGCCTGCTGGCGGCGCCGGTGCCCGGCGCCTTCTCCGCCTGGATGACGATGCTGCGCGAACAGGGCACGTGGTCGCTGGCCGACGTGCTGGCGCCCGCCATCGGCTATGCACGCGACGGCTTTCCGGTGTCGCGCCGCCTGTGCGAGGCGATCCTCGGCGTCAGGCCGCTGTTCGAGGAAGAGTGGACATCGTCGGCCGCCATCTGGCTGCGCGACGGCAAGGCGCCGCGCCCCGGCTCGCTGATGCGGCTGCCCGCCTATGCCGCGACGCTGGTGCGGGTGATCGAAGAGGCGCAGGGCAGGGCGAGCGAACGCCACGCCGTCATCAGTGCGGCCATCGACATCTGGCAGCGCGGCTTCGTCGCCCGCGAGATCGACGCGCACTGCCGCGTCCCCGCGCGCGACAGCAGCGGCACGCGCAACGCCGGCCTGCTGCGCATGGAAGACATGGCCGAATGGCAGCCCCGCATCGAAGCGCCGGTGACGGGCCGGCTCGGCCGCCACGAAGTGGCGAAGTGCGGCTTCTGGAGCCAGGGGCCGAGCTTCCTGCAGCAGTTGTCGATGCTGAAGCATGCCAGCCTCGAACACCATGCGCCCGGCAGCGCAGGCTTCGTGCACAGCCTGGCCGAAACCGCCAAGCTGGCCTTTGCGGACAGGCTCGCCTGGTACGGCAGCGCACCTGCCGCCAGCCTCGTCGCGCAGCAGGCGCTGCTGGGCGACGACTACGGGCTCGCCCGCTGGCACCGCGTGAACGCACGGTCGGCCGCTCGCTCGCTGGACGCCGGTAGCCCGCTCGGGATGGCGCCGCGCCTGCCCGACCTGTCCGTTGCGGAGCGCACGCTGCGCAGTGCCGATCTGCGCTTCGGCATCGGCGAGCCCACCTTCCAGTCGCTGCCGCCGGTGGCCGAGTGGGCCGATCGCGAGCTCTTCGTGGGCGACACCTGCCAGATCAACGTGATCGACGGCGCCGGCAACATGGTCGCGGCCACGCCGTCGGGCGGCTGGCTGTCGTCGAGCCCGGCCATCGCATCGCTCGGCTTTGCGCTCGGCACGCGGCTGCAGATGACCTGGCTCGACGAAGGCCTGCCCAATACGCTGGCGCCGCGCGTCGCGCCGTGCACCACGCTGTCGCCGTCGCTCGTGCTGCGCGACGGCCAGCCCTCCATGGTGTTCGGCACGCCCGGCGGCGACCAGCAGGACCAGTGGCAGAGCGCGTTCTTCCTGCGCCATGCGATCCATGGCATGAACCTGCAGGAGGCCATCGACGCACCGGCCTTCCACGTCAAGCATTACCCCGCATCGTTCTGGCCGCGTCCCGTCACGCTGAACCGCCTGAGCATCGAGTCGCGCTTCGCGCCCGAGGTGCTCGACCAGTTGCGCGCCTGGGGCCACGACGTGGCCGTGGGCGACGCGTGGTCGGAGAGCCGCATGAGCGCATGCAGCCGCGAGCGCGACGGCCAGGGCCGGCTGGTGCTGCGCGCCGCCGCGAACCCGCGCGGCATGCAGGGCTACGCGGTCGGGCGCTAGGGCGCCGCCGATTCACTTTTCTTCTGGAGAAATCATGAGCAAGACGAACGGCGCGCAGGGCGCGCTGCGGACCCGGGTCATCATCGTGGGCGGTGGGCCGGTCGGCCTGGCGATGTCCCTGCTGCTGGGCCGCTTCGAGATCGATCACCTGCTGGTCGAGCGTGCCGCAGGTACCACAGACCATCCCAAGGCACGCGGCGTGGACATCCGCACCATGGAGCTGTTCCGCCTGTGGGGCGTGGAGCGCAAGATCGCCGCGCGCGGCCTGCCGCCGGGCGCCGACGTCTTCGCCATCGTCGACACGATGGCCGGCGCCGAGTACGGCCGCACCGTGCCCGAATTGAATCTGGGCCAGTCGCCATCATGGCGTTGCATGGTCGCGCAGGACGCGGTGGAGGAAGAACTCCTGGCTGTGGCACGCACCCAGCCGCACGGCCAGCTGCGCTTCGGCACCGAGTTCGTGCGCTTCAGCGCTGGCGACGATGGCGTGAAGGCAACGCTGCGCGACCTGGCCGGCGGCGAAGAGGAAGAGTGGTCGGCCGACTACCTCATCGGTGCCGATGGCGCCGGCAGCAACGTGCGCCGCCAGGCCGACATCGAGATGCGCGGCCCCTCGACCATGGCCGTGATGGCCAACGAGTACTGGAGCGCCGACCTGTCGCACCTGCCCCGCATCGATGCGACGGCCGCCTACCGCATCGTCCCGAAGACGCCGGGCGAGGCCATCTGGACCGTGCTCAACACCAATGGCCGTGATCGCTGGCTCAGTGCCGGGCCCGTAGGCCGCGACAGCGACGAGCGCCCCACGCCGCGCACCGACGCCGAGGTGGTGCAGATGGCGCGCAGCCAGACCGGCCTGCCCGATCTCGACGTCAAGGTCATCAGCCGCTCGACCTGGCGCCTGAGCCGGCAGGTGGCGGCGCGCTTCAGCCGCGGCCGCGTGTTCCTGGTCGGCGACGCGGCACACCGCTTTCCGCCGAACGGCGGATTCGGCATGAACTCGGGCATCCAGGACGCACACAACCTCGCGTGGAAGTTGAACCTGGTGCTCGGCGGCCAGGCCGGTGCCGCGCTGCTGGACAGCTACGACATCGAACGCCGTCCGGTGGCCGAGTCGAATGCGGACTTCAGCCTGGGCAACCAGAAGCGCTTCGTGCAGACCGACATCGCGCTGCGCTCGGGCAACCGCGACCAGATCGACTTCTGGCTGCGCGACACCGACAACCATCTGCACAGCTCGGGCCAGTCGCTCGGCTTTTCCTACGAAGAGGGTGCGGTGGTGCCCGACGGCACCGTGCGCATGCCGCTGCAGTCGCGCTACTACGCGCCGTCGGACCGCCCCGGCGGGCGCTTTCCCCATCTGTGGATGGACCTCGCGCGCACCGAATCGACGCTCGACTGGTTCGACCGCGACTTCGTGCTGGTGTACGGCCCGCGGGGCGAGGACTGGATCGGCGTGGCGCAGCAAGTCGCTGCACGAACGGGCTTGCAGATCGGCACGCGCCAACTCGACACGCAGGACACGAAGCACGGCATCTCGATGGGGCAGCGCGGCGCGACGCTGGTGCGGCCCGACGGGCATGTGGCCTGGCGTTCGCCGTGGGTACCGGCCGATCCCGTGGCCGGCCTCGGCTCGGCCATCGACACGATTCTCAGCAGGTAACCCGTTCACCGCACGTTCACCTCCCGCTCACCCGAAAGGACGCTTCCCATGCCCATCACCGGCCT